>JANLOX010000234.1:0-11240 GCA_031366795.1 Candidatus Eiseniibacteriota bacterium
CCCGCCTCGTGAAGGTTGGCGACGAGAAGCTCAAGGACGGCAAGTTGTCGGGCGCCGATGCGGCAGAGCGCGCCGAAGCGCTCGGTGAAGAGCTTGCCGGGAAGCCGGCGCGCGTCGCGGGCATCGAAGTGCGCCCCAAGCGCGAGGGCGCCAAGCCGCCGTTCATCACCAGCACGCTGCAGCAGGTGGCGAGCAACCGGCTCGGTTTCACCAGCCAGCGCACCATGCAGGTGGCGCAGAAGCTGTATGAAGGTATCGATGTGCAGGGCCAGGGTAGCGTCGGTCTCATCACGTATATGCGTACCGACTCGCCGCGTTTGGCCGATGAAGCGCTCGGCGAGATCCGCGCCTGGTTGGGGACCGAGTTCGGCCCGGAATACGTGCCCGAGCAACCGAATGTGTACAAGGGCAAGAAGAGCGCGCAGGACGCGCACGAAGCAATCCGGCCGACGTCGACCGAGCGCACGCCCGCATCGCTGCGGCCGTTCCTCACCGACGAGCAGTTCAAACTGTATGACCTGATCTGGAAGCGCGCGGTCGCCTCGCAGTCGACGCCGGCGCTGAAAGACCTGACTTCGGTCGACATCGAATCGGGCCGCCTGGGGCTGCGCGCCTCGGGCAGCGTGCTGCGCTTCCCCGGCTGGCTGCGGGTCTATGGGCGCGACGAAGATGACGAAGTCGATGAGGGCCGCCTGCCCGACCTGACGCAGGACGAGAAGCTGACGGTCGCCGGCGATCCGGTGGGCGAGAACGAAGCGACGCTGCGTCCCGAGCAGCACTTCACGCAGCCGCCCGCGCGTTACACCGACGCCTCGCTGATCAAGACGCTCGAAGAGCAGAACATCGGACGTCCGAGCACCTACGCCACCATTGTCACCACCATCACCAAGCGCGACTACACCGAGCGGGAGGGACGCTCGCTCAAGCCCACAGATCTCGGCATGCTGGTGAACGGCCTGCTCGTCGACACCTTCCCCGACGTGTTTAACGTAGAGTTCACCGCCGGCATGGAAGCAGAGCTCGACGAAGTTGAGGAGGGCAAGCGCGAGTGGCAGTCGGTGGTGCGCGATCTGTGGAACCCGCTGTCGCACGATCTCGAGAAGGCGAAGAAGAAGACCAAGGAGATCAAGGCGAGCCTGCAGCAGCCGACCGACATCACCTGTCCCTCGTGCGGCCTGCATAAGCTGGTCAAGAAGTTCGGGCGCAACGGCGCGTTCCTCGCATGCCCCGGCTACCCGGAGTGCAAGCACACGCAGCCGCTCGACGCTTCCGAACTGCCGGTGCCCGTCGAAGGCACCTGCCCGACGTGCGGCGCGGGGCTCGTGGCGCGCAATGGCCCCTTCGGGCGCTACATCCACTGCGTGCGCCGGCCCGAGTGCAAGTACACGCAACCCTTCACGCTGGGCGTGACCTGCCCGCAGTGCGGCCTGGGCCAAATCGCCGAGAAGCGCAGCCGCAAGGGCAAGACGTTCTACTCATGCACGCGCTACCCGGAATGCACCTATGCCATTTGGGACCGTCCGCGCGTGACGCCGTGCCCGAACTGCAATGCGCCGTTCATGGTCGAGAAGGTGTCGCGCAAGGGTATGTCCCTGCGCTGCCTTGCCTGCAAGTATTCGGTGGAGGTGGAGCCCGCGGGTGCGTAATGCACTCGAGCTCTTCCTGGGCGAGCTGGTTGCCCAGCGGCGCGTGTCCCCGCATACGCTCGCGGCCTACCGGCGCGAAGTCGAACGTGCGCTCGACCATGCCGCGGTTCCCGGCAAGCCGGTGAAGCCGTCCGCGTGGACGACCGAACTGCTCGGCCGCGTGCAGCGCGAACTGTGGGCCCGCCACCTGGCGCCCGCGAGTGTGTCGCGCGCGCTGGCGGCGTGGCGCAGTTTCTCGCGCTTCTGCGTGCGCCGCGGCATCCTGGCCGCCGACCCGTCCGCGAGCCTGCCGTTCCCGCGATTGCCCAAACGGCTGCCGCGCACCCTGCCGGCCGAGGCACTCGGCGAAGCGCTCGATCGGATCACCGGCGATGAGGGTGCGCCACGTGACCGCGCGTTACTCGAGTTGGCGTACTCCTCGGGGTTGCGGTTGTCGGAACTCGTGGGCGTTAACCACGGCGACCTCGACCGCGGCGCCCATGTATTGCGGGTGCGTGGCAAGGGCCGGCGTGAGCGTATCGTGCCGGTGGGAGACGCGGCACTCGCCGCGATTGACCGCTACGTGCAATCGCTTGGTGATGCTGGCGGCAAAGCGACGCGCGGCGAGGATCCGTTGTTCCGTGGACCCCGCGGCAGGCTGTCCGGGCGCACCGTTCAGCGCATCGTGCTGGCCAGGCTCGCCGGTGTTGCCGCGGGCCTGGGCGTGACACCGCATGCATTACGGCATTCGTTCGCCAGCCACCTGCTGGATCGCGGCGCGGACCTGCGCGCCATTCAGGAGCTGCTCGGCCATCGCTCTTTGGCCACGACCCAGATCTATACGCACGTCTCGCGAAGTCGTTTGCGAAAAGCGTATACGCAGGCGCATCCCCGTGCTTAAGCCTCGCCTGGGAGCTCCGATTTCTGCGTTGGCGCTCGTGTGCGTACTCGCGGCGGGCTGCGCCAAGCGCGAGCCGCCTTCGGGAGGGCCGCCCGATATCATTCCGCCGCGCCTGCACTCGAGCTCGCCGGACTCCGGCGCGGCGGGGGTTGCGGTCGACGCAAAGCTGTCGCTGACCTTCACCGAGTCGATGGAGCCGCGCTCCACGCAGGAGGCGGTGCAGATCGCGCCGGCCGTCGGGATTCGCCAGCGGCACTGGAGCGGCCGCACGCTATCGCTGGTGCTTGAGGAACCGTTGAAGACCGATCATGTCTACACGCTGTTCGTTGGCGGCACCGCGCGCGACCGCCACGGCAACAACATGACTTCGGGAGCGACGATCGCCTTCAGCACGGGCGCGGTGTTTCCCAGCGGCGCGATCGAAGGCGAGGTCGAGTCGCGGGGCTTCGAATCGGCGGGCACCTACCTGTGGTGCTACGACTCACACCGCACCGGCGTGCCCGACAGCACGGCGCGCGACTTCGACGCGCTCGGGCTGGTGGACGGCTCGAACCACTTCCGCATCCAGGGCCTTAAAGTACCCGGCAGCTACCGGATCTGGGCATTCGCGGACATCGACCTGAACCGCTCGTTCGATCCTGAGCGCGACGTGTTGGCGCCCGTCGACACGACGCTCCAGCTCACTGCGGAGCACCCTGTCGCTGGCCCGATCAAGCTGCGTCTGCTCAACCCCCGCGCGCCTGCGACCTTCCATGGGACCGTGCTAGACTCGCTCCACGACAGTCTCGGAGTAACGCGAATCCTGGCGGTCTCGACGAAGGATTCGACGCTGGTCGGGCTTGCGGATGTCGACAAAGATGGCAAGTTCGAGATGTCGTTGAAGGCCGGCACCTGGCGCGTGCGCGCGTTCCAGGACGAGGACCGCAACCGCGAGTGGCAGGCGGCGAAGGAACCCGCGAGCGCGCCGCTCGAGATCACGCTCGAGCCGGCGGCTGAAGTCAGTGACGTGAAGCTGGTGCTCCGGGGCCGAACCGGATCGCCTTGACTGAGTGGCAGCGAGGGACAGGCGGCGATGGCGATTCCATTCCTGAAGATGCAAGGCGCCGCCAATGACTTCGTCGTCATCGATCACCGCCACACGTTCCTTCCCGCGGATGTGAGCCCGCTGGTGCGGCAGTGGTGTGACCGCCGCCGCGGTGTCGGTGCCGACGGCGTGCTGCTGCTCGAGCGCTCCCGTATTGCCGATGCCGCCATGCGCTACTTCAACGCCGATGGCGGCGCCGCCGAGTACTGCGGCAACGGCGCGCGTTGCATGGCGCGCTACGCGCTTGACTTGGGATTGGGCCGCGAGGGCAGCGTTATGCTGGAGACGGCAGCCGGGATCCAGCGGGGCCGACGGGCCGGGACGGGAATCGAAATCCACTTCGGCCACGTCGCGCCGCCCAGCGAGCCGTGGGTGGTCGATGCCTGTGGCCGCAGCTTCAAGGGGCGCTACGTGCAGTCGGGGGTTCCGCACTTCGTCGTCGAGAGCGAGGCGCTCGGCAGCGTGGATCTCGACGCTTGGGGTAGCGGCCTCCGGCACCATGCGCGCTTTGGCGCCGCGGGAGCCAACGTCGACTTCGTTGCCCGGCGAGCGGCCGGCGTCATCGCCATGCGCACCTACGAGCGCGGCGTCGAGGGTGAGACACTGGCCTGCGGCAGCGGGGCGATCGCGAGCGCGTTGTGGGCTGCCGCCTCAGGGGCGCCTGCTCCCGTGCGCGTGGCAACCGCCGGCGGGGACGAATTGATCGTGGGCTTCATGCAGGACGAAGACGGGTATGATGTGACCCTGACAGGGCCGGCCGAAGTGGCGTTCCGTGGCGAATGGCGCGAGGTGGGAGAATCCGTTCCCGCCGCTGCGCGAGGAGGTGCATGATGTTCGAAGGTCTGATGGTGGCGATGGTGACGCCGTTCCGCGATGGCGCGCTCGATCTCGAAGCGACGGCGCGATTGATCGAGACCATGCTCGAAGGCGGCGTGGAAGGCCTGGTCGTCTCGGGCTCGACGGGTGAAGCGGCGACGTGCTCGCTCGATGAGCGGCGCGCGTTGTGGGCGTTCGTGCACGAGCGCGCGCGCGGTCGCGTGCCGGTCGTCGCCGGCACGGGCACCAACAACACCGCCGAAAGCATCACGAACACGCGTATCGCCGAGGAGTTGGGGCTCGACGGCGCGATGCTGGTGACGCCCTATTACAACCGGCCGGGAGTGCGCGGGCAGGTCGAGCACTTCGCCACGGTGGCCAAGTCCACGCGGCTGCCCATCATCCTCTATAACGTGCCCTCGCGCACCGCGACCAATAGCATGCCTGAGGTATTCGAGAAGCTGGCGGGTGTGCCGAACATCGTCGCGGTCAAGGAAGCTTCGGGCAGCCTCGACCAGGCGGGTGCCATCGCCGCGCGTACGAAGCTGACGCTGCTGTCGGGCGACGATTCGCTGACGTTGCCCATCATCGCGGTGGGCGGACAGGGCGTGATTTCCGTGGCGGGCAACGTGGCGCCGCGCGAGATGCGCGCGCTGTGTGATCACGCCCGCGCCGGCAGGAACGCTGAAGCCATCGCGGCGCACCAACGGATGCAGCCGCTGCTCAAGGCGTTGTTCATCGAATCGAACCCGGCGCCGGCCAAGTACCTGCTGTCGGCGATGGGCATCTGTGCGAACGAACTGCGCTTGCCGCTCGTCACGGTCGAGCCGGCGAACGAGCAGCTCATTTTGGGCGCGGCCAGCGCGCTGGGCCTGGCGCTCGAGCCCGCGGCCGGAGCGCAACGGTGATATCGCTCGCGCTCGTCGGGGCCCATGGCCGCATGGGCAGGGCGATCGAGCAGGCCGCCGCGGGAGCCGCTGATCTGGTGATCTTCGCTCGTGTTGAGAATGGTGTCGCCGAGCGCCTCGAATTGCCCGGAGCAAAACGCCCGCAGCCGGTGTATGACGGGCCGCTAGCCACTGGCCTTGGCTGGGTGGCAAGATCCGGTGACGTGGTGATCGAATTCAGCACGCCGGCGGGATTTCGCGCCACCGCAGCCGTGTGCCGGGAATTGAAACTGCCGCTCGTGAGCGGCACGACAGGGCTCGAGCCCGCGGACGAAGCGTTGCTCGACTCGCTGGCCGCCACAGTGCCGGTGCTGCGCGCCTCGAACTTCAGCATCGGCGTCGCGGCGCTGCGTCGCGCGCTCAAGATTGCCCTGGCCAGCGTGCCGGAAAGTTGGGATATCGAGATCGTGGAGCGTCACCATCGTGCCAAGGCCGACAGTCCCTCGGGCACCGCGCTGACGCTGGCGGCGGACGTCGCTGCGGCTCGCGAGTGGGGGGACGATGCGCTGCAGCACGGGCGCCACGGACGTCTGGGGCCGAGGCCCTCGCGCCAGATCGGCATGCATGCGGTTCGCGGCGGCAGCTGGGTCGGCGACCACACCATCCTGCTCGCCGGCTCAGGGGAGTCGCTGGAACTCCGGCATGTCGCCGAAGACCGCTCGGCGTTCGCGCTGGGTGCATTGGCCGCAGCGCGGTTTGTCGCCACGGCAAAGCCCGGACGCTACGCCATCGAGGATGCACTACCGCCCGCCGGCCGCGGCTGATCCCCAGCGCTTGAGGAATCCGCCGTTGCGCCGAGCCCTTGCGGTCGCCGGATTGCTGCTGGTTCTCGGCGTGCTGCCGGCGCGACCCGCGGCGGCGCAGGTGTACGGCAAGAACAAGGTGCAGTACGAGCAACTCGAGTGGTCCGTGCTCGAGACACCCCACCTGCGGCTGCACTACTACGCGGCGGAAGAGAGCCTGGCGCGGCAACTCGCTGTGTTCGCCGAGAGTACCTGCGTTGAGTACGACCGCCGCTTCCGCATCCAGCGCCGCGAGAAGGTGCCGTTCCTGCTCTACTCGGTCCACCATCTGTTCCAGCAGACCAACGCCACGCCGGGCTTCATCACGGAAGGCGTGGGCGGGCTCACGGAGTTGATCAAGGGCCGCGTGCTGCTGCCTCACACGGGTTCGTGGGCGCGTTTGCGCTGGGTGACGCGGCACGAACTCACGCACTCCTACATGCTCGCGAAGATCAGCCTGGTGATGCGCCAGCACCATCGCTCGCAGGGCTACCTGCCGCCGCTATGGTTCACCGAAGGCTTCGCGGAGTACTGCGGCACGACATGGGACGAGGACGCCGAAGGGTTGCTGCAGGACGCCGTCACCAGCGGCGAGGCGCTGCCGCTGATGCACAGCGATGCGATCACCGGCACCGTGCAAATGTACAAAGAGGGGCAGTCGTTCCTGCTGTACCTCGCCCAGCAGTATGGCGATGAGCGCATCTTTGACCTGTTTGACCAATGGCACCGCGCCGAGGATTTCGAGACGCTGTTCCAGGTGGTGATGGGCGAGCCGCTCGAGCGCGTCGACGAGCGCTGGTTCGCGACGCTGCGCCGGCACGTCCTGCCAGTCGTGGCGCACGCGGATGCCGCGGCCGACGTGGCGGTGCGCATGACGCCGCGCAACGTGTATTGCCTTGGGCCGCGTGTTTTGCCGGCCGCGGCGGTACCGGACACCGCGCTGCGCTTCTGCTACTTCGCCGCCACGGCCGGGTCCATCGATCTCGTGCTCAGCGAACCGCGCAAACGCGGCGGGCGCCGCGAGACCCGATTGCTGCGCGCGGGCGCTTCGCCACAGTTCGAATCGTTCCACCTGTTCCAGAACCGTCCCGACGCCTCGGCCTCGGGACTCATCGTGCTGACCGCCAAGCGTGGCGGGCGCGATGCGCTTTACGTGCTCGACACGCACCGGCGCCGCGTCGTGCGGCGCATGGAGTTCCCCGGGCTCGTCGCGCTGAGTGATCCTTCGTTCGCCCCGGGCGACACGGCCTGCGTGTTCTCGGCGCAGGACGGGGGAGGCAGGCGCGACCTCTACCGCGCGCGCTGGAGCGGCAAACGGCACGCGCTCGACCGGCTGACGCGCGATGACTATGACGACGTCGAACCCGACGTTTCGCCCGACGGCCGCTGGGTGGTGTTCGCCTCCGACCGCTGCGATCGCGGCGGAAACTACTCGCTGTTCCGCCTCTCACTGGCGACCGCTGCCATCGAACCCGTGGGCGACCCGATGAAGGGCGATGACCGCCAGCCCGCCTATTCACCAGACGGACGCTGGATTGCCTTCCGTTCGAATCGTGGCGGCACCAACGACCTGTGGGTGCGGCGCGCCGAACCGGACCACGAGGCGCGCCGTATCACGCGATTGCTCGGGCCGGCGACCGATCCCGATTGGTTGCCCGATGGCAAGGGCGTCCTGTTCACCGGCCAGAGCGCGATTCACTTCCACGCCTACCGGCTGGCCTTCAATCCCGACAGCCTGCCGGCCGAGCTGGAGACCGGCGCGCCACGCGCGCCGCTGCTGCCGGAGCTGGCGGATGACGCGGCGCCGAAGCGCTACCGCCGCAGGTTGGGTCTCGACCTCGTCTCGAACGCGTTGAACATCGATCCCGGAGTGGGCGGCGGCACCGGCAGCCAGGTGGCGTTGAGTGACCTGCTCGGAAATGAGCAGGTGTACTTGTTCCTCGCCAATGACTCCGAGCGCTACGGGAATTTCTGGGATGGCTTCCAGGTCGGAATGACGTACGTGAACCGCGCGCAGCGCATGAACTGGGGCATCGGGGTGTACCGGTTGACGGAACTCTACGATGTCGATCTCGACCAGTTGCGCCGCGAGCGCCGTGTCGGGTTCCAGACGATCGCCAGCTACCCGTTCAGCAAGTTCACGCGCGTCGAGGCTTCGGCGCTCGTGCGGCACGCCAGCAATCATTTGCTGCGCAATGGGCGCTCGCGCGACGCGGACCTGGTGTCCAACTACCTCGCACTCGTTCACGACAACTCGCGCTGGACCGAACTGGGGCCAAGCAGCGGCTCGCGGTCCTTCATCTCGGGCGGTGTCACGCGCGACCTGTCGGGCGGCGCCGGCAACTTCGCCACGGTCATGGTGGAGATGCGCAACTACGCCATGCCGCTCCCCAACCTCGTGCTGGCCAGCAACGCCCAGGCGCAATCGAGCTTCGGCCGCGACTCGCAGCGTTTCTATCTCGGCGGCGGCTCGTCGATCCGCGGCTATGACCGTCGCGCGCTGTCCGGTCTGCAGACCGTGATGTTCCAGAGCGAGGTGCGATTCCCCCTGCTGCGTGGCCTGGTGCTCGCGGTCCCCTCGACCTGGATGTTCCCGACGGTCAATGGCGCCTTGTTCGCGGATGCCGCCTGGAGCTGGGACCACTTCAACAGCACGGGCACGGTGTTTGAGCAGACATTCAGCGAGCCCGCCGACGTGCGCGCCGGAGCGGTGGGGGCGTCATTCTTCATCGGCGGCGGCTATTACCCGGCGCTGCGCTGGAACTATGCCTGGCGCACGAGCGACTTCCGCAACTTCACGCGGCGGCGCGGCGCGCAGTTCCGCATCGAGTACAATTTTTGATGCGCGCGCGGCGTTGGGCTTGCGTGGCGCTGTTGCTCATGGCGCCGGTCGTGTCGGGTGCGACCGAAACGCACCCCTCGTCGGAGCCTCTTGAGACGCAGGCCGCGCTGCGGGAACAGCGCGCCGCCCTCAAGTCGCTGCAGGCGGAGTTGCTGCTCGAGGAAGCGCGCGCGGAATGGAACGAGCGCCGCGAGCGGCTGGGGCCGCCCGGCCGAAACGCGCGCAAGCGTCCGGAGCGCCGTCGGCCCGCGAGCAATCGTTCGCGCTCCGGTACACCGGGTGCGCGTGCGAGGCCGGCGGAACTACTGCCGTTTCGAACGGCGCCGCTCGCGAGCGCCCCGCCGCTGGGCAAGGCGCCCGATGTGTTGAGCATCAACCGGCGCGTCACCCCGGCGCCCAGCTACTGGACGCAGTCCGAGGTGGGGCTCGCCAGCATCGGGCGCAATATGGTCGCCGCGTGGAATGACGGCACCCTGAACCCGGTCTCCGGCCAGATGTCCTATTCGACTTCGACTGATGGCGGCCGGACCTGGCGTCCCAGCGCCTCGCTGCCCCTTGGCGGCGGGCTGGTCTCGTGGGACAGCGATCCGGTATTCGTTGCCGACCCCGCGCGCGGAGCGTTCTGGTTCGCCGCCCTTGCGCTGGTGGCGGGACCGCCGACGCGCAACGCCATCGGGTTCATGCGGGGTTCGTTCAGCGACACGGGTTTCGTCTGGGAGCGCATCGGGTTCGCGCGCGCCACCCGCGACACGTTGCCGGACAAGCCATGGATCGCCGTGGACTCAAGGGACGGCGCGGCGATGCTGAGCTACACCTCTTTCTACAGAGTCGGGCCGCGGCTCACGGACCGCATCGAATTCCAGCGCACGACGGACGGGGGCGCCAACTGGTCACCGCCTTCGCGGTTGTCGGCGCCCGAGGAAGAAGGGTTGGTCCAGGGTTCGCGCCCGGTGGTGGGACCCGATGGGGAAGTGCACGTGGTGTGGGCGCTCGTCGACACTTCGGACTTCGGACGCGGCCTCGACCAGATCCGCATCCGCACTTCGCACGATGGTGGGCTGCAATTCGAGGCGCCCATCACGCTGGCGCGCGAGGTCACGAATTTCGCCACCGGTGCGCCGGGTTACAACCGTCCCTACGCCATCAACTTCCCTTCGGTGGCCGTGGACCGCAGCCACGGGCCCTACCGTGGGCGTGTCTACGTTGCATGGATGGAGTCCGCGGATTTCTACGCCGCGCCGCTGGGAACCAGGTCCCCGGTGATCGAGAGCGGCACGCAGGGGGAGCCCACCGATTTCGAGATCGGCGCCGTGCTGCGCGGCACCAGCGTTCCGGGACAGGGCCTCGATGTATTCCGCTTCATGGCACATCGCGGCGACAACATGCTCGTCATGCTGGACTCGCTGGGCGACCAGGTGGACCTGGCGCTCGGCGTCGGCTGTGAGGAAGACGCCTACCAGCTGGCCTACAGCGACCCGCCGCACTTCGGGCGCCCGCGTGTGGCGTTGGTGTCGTTTTCGCGCGATGGCCCCTACACACTCAGTGTCGCCGCGCGCGGCACGACCACGAGCGGCTATCGCATTCGCACCGGCGCGGTGTCGCAGGGCGCCTCGCGTGGCCGCGACGTGCGCGATGTGTTCGTGACGCACTCGCAGGACGGGGTGTCGTGGAGCACGCCGTCGCGGGTGAACGAGGCCCCGCCGGGCACCGATGATTGGTTGCCCGAATTGGCGGTGGGCCCCGAGGGCCATGTCTATGCCGCGTGGTACGACTGGAGCGACTCGCCGGCGGGGCAGTGCGGGGCACTCTCGAACACGCGGCTCGCCCGCTCCGTCGATGGCGGATCGCTGTGGCAGCGTCTAGGCACGCTGTCCGATCGCGCCAGCGCCTGGACGAGCGCATCGAGCAACCTGGTGCCGAACCAGGGAGATTACATCGGGCTCACGGTGGATACACTGGGAGTCGCGGCGGGATGGGCGGACGCGCGCGGCGCCACGCCGGACATCTACTTCGCGCAATTCGATCCCGCGTTGCTGCCCGCGCGTCCCGTGACGCGAGCGGGGGTGAGCCTCGGGGCACCGCGACCCAACCCGGCGCAAGGTGAGTTGCGTGTCGCCTACACGGCGCAGTCCGGCGTCCCCGCGCGCGTGGAATTGTGGGACATCGCAGGGCGGCGGATCGAGGAGCAGGTCGTCGCCTCGCCGTTTTCATCCGCGGAGATGAAGGTCGTGCTTCCTGCGGGA
>JANLOX010000254.1:0-3188 GCA_031366795.1 Candidatus Eiseniibacteriota bacterium
GTGCAGATGGGTGCCACGCTGTGGGCGCGGGGCGGCGATGCCTTTCCGCCCCTGTCGATCCGTGGAGCGAAGTTGCGCGGCATCGACTATGCGCTACCGGTCGCGAGTGCGCAGGTGGCATCGTGCATCCTGCTCGCGGGGCTCGGCGCCGAAGGCACGACCACCGTGCGGATCCCAGGACCCGCCCGCGATCACACCGAACGCATGCTGAAAGGTTTGGGAGTTCGGCTCACCGTCACGGCCGAGCGGGCCGGCCGAAGCGTTTCTCTCGCGGGTGCATCCCGCTTCAGCGGCACTTCGCTGCGCGTGCCGGGTGATCCCTCCGCGGCCGCATTCATGCTGGCGGCTGCCGCGATCACTCCGGGTGCGCGCGTGACCGCGCGTGGGGTGAGCGTCAACGCGACGCGCACGGGCTTTCTCGATGCCCTCGAAGCCATGGGAGCCACCGTCGAACGCGTCATGGCCGGCGACGCGGCGGGCGAGCCGGCCGCTGACGTCACGGTGCAAGGGCCCGAGCGCTTGCGCGCGATCGAACTGCCCGATGCGTGGTTGCCGCGCATGATCGACGAGGTTCCGGTGTGGGCGATCGTCGCGGCATGCGCCCAGGGCACCTCACGGCTCACGGGCGCCGGCGAGTTGCGCGTGAAGGAGAGCGACCGCCTGGCTGCGATCTGCCGCAACCTCTCGCTCTTGGGAGTCGAGACGCGTGAGCAGGAGTCGGGCTTCGAGGTGACGGGAGGGACGGTTCGCGGGGGAACCATCGATGCCGAAGGCGACCACCGGATCGCGATGGCATTCACCATCCTCGCCACCGTCGCGGGCGGTCCCATCGTGATCGACGGCGCCGAAGGCATCGGCACGTCCGACCCCGCATTCATCGAGACCTTCAATGCGCTGGGTGGCCACGCGAGCTGGCACCCGCAAGGGGGAGCGCGATGAGCTTCGTGATCGCCATCGACGGTCCCTCGGGCGCCGGCAAGAGCAGCACGGCGCGCGCGGTGGCGCGGCGGCTCGGCATCCTGTTCCTCGACACCGGTGCGCTGTACCGGGCACTCGCCCTGCGCGTGTTGAACCTCGGCATCTCACCAGCGGACGAGGTGCACGTCGTCGCCTGTGCGGACGAGGCGCGCATTGATCTCACCGGTGCCGCCGATGACACGCACATCGTGCTCGACGGCACCGATGTCAGCCGCGAGATCCGTACCCCCGAAGTGAGCGAGCTGTCCTCCCGGTTGGCGACACTCTCCGGAGTGAGGCGCCGGCTGGTCGATCTCCAGAGGGGCTTCGCCGAGCGCGGCCCGGTCGTCGCGGAGGGTCGTGACCTGGGCACCGTGGTGTTCCCGCAGGCCCAGGTGAAGGTGTTTCTCGATGCCAACCTCGACACCCGGACCGAGCGAAGGACCCGGGAACTCCAGGCCCGCGGGCTGGCCGCCTCCCGTGAACGTGTGCGCGCCGACCTGACCCGCCGGGACGAACGGGACCGGGGCCGCGATGACAGCCCCCTGAAACAAGCCGAGGACGCGCATGTCGTTGATACGACAGGGCTGGACCTCGAGGGCCAGGTGGAGGCCGTGCTGGAGTTGGTCAGGGCGCACCCGGAGTGCCCCGCCGATTGGGGGCCTTAGCCTGAACTATTCATGAGCGCGAGGTTCGCGCGCTCGGAGGCGCCGATCGGGCCGCGTGACGCCCCGCGTCAGGGTGCGCCGTGAACATCGACCCCTGCAAGCACGAAGCTCGGCGCGAACGCGAGCCCATTCTGGCCGCATTCCGCGCATCTCGGGCAGGGCTCCGCCAAAGGGTGCGGGAGATTGGGTGTCGTCTTATCGGTCTTGACCCTCGACGCGACTACCCGGGGCCAGCTCCCAGCGCCGCGGCGACGGCGCACCACTCGTCGCGGAACGCGGCCGTCGCCGGCAGGTGCAGCACGATGCGCCTCACCGTGACGACGACCTCCGCGCCGAGCTTGAACAGCCGCTCGCGCAGCGTGCCCACCTGCGCGCGGGCCAGGCTCGTCCGCGCGGCTCGCGGCCCGGATGGCGGACCACCTCCGCCTTGATCACGACCCGGCGTTCGCGCTCCCAGCTCTGCGCCGCGTAGCGACACTCGCCGTACACATGCTCGGTCGCACCGGTGAGCTCGCTGCGCAGGCGCATCGGCGCGAGCATCGCCTCGGCTGCCCGCACCAGCACCGGGTTCGAGGGCAGGCCCACCGCGTAGTCCACGCCCACCTCGTCGAGGAACTCGAGCAGCCCGGGGCCGGCGAAGCCACCGTCGAGTCGCACGAGCAGGCGCGCCCGCGGGAAGCGCTCCTGCAGGTCGCCGATGATGCGCGACAGCAGCATGACCGCGCCGAGCGAGGTCGGCGCGTTGCCCGGGCGGAGCATCGAGGCGACCAAGTGCTGGTCGGGCTCGCCGTTGAAGGTCAGGTACGCCAGCAGCGGCAGGGTGCACGCGTGGCGGTAGTGACCGTGGAAGAACGCGAGCTCCTGCTGCCCGTGAGTCGGGTCGCCGGTGACGTCGAGGTCGACCGTGACCGCGCGCACCCTGCCGCGCAGTCGCTTCGCATGCGAGCGCAGCACCACCTCGTAGAGCGCCTCGCTCATCCGCAGCAGCTCGGCGCGCGTCACGCCGTTCTCGAATCGCAACAGCGTGGGCTGCGAGGCCAGCGCATCGCCGGTGACCACGTCGCGCCCGAGCAGCAGCTTCGCGATCGGATCATCGGCCAGACGCGCGGCATCGTTGGCGTCCTCGTAGCCGCAGGCGAGCCCGTGCACGCGCTGGGCGAGCAGCTCATCGAGGCCGTGCCGGACCTTCGAGCGATCGCGCGTCTCGCGCATGCACGCCGCCATCGCGTCCAGCAGACCGAGCCGGCGGTCGGCCGCCCTCAGCAGGACCGCGCCGCCATCCGAGCTCGCGTGGGGGCGGTCGAACCACGCCAACAGCGGCTTGCCGAACAGCTCGGGGAACAGAACAGACTGTGTGGTAGAGTCGGCCACGAGAAGACCTCCGTCCTTGAAGGAAAAGCGCCTCGACAACGCCTTTCTACCATGCGGAGGTCTTCTCGTTGGCTACACTTCGTGAATAATCCGGGCTAGGTACACAGTACCCCTGTTGATTGCAATTAGCGCGCCAATGATTTCCTGCAGAGGTCGACACCAAACACCCGCGGCCACCCCGAAAGGTGGCCG
>JANLOX010000305.1:0-4891 GCA_031366795.1 Candidatus Eiseniibacteriota bacterium
GGCGCAAGCTGCGCGCGGCGGGTCTCCCTTGACCGGCAAGCTGTCGAAGACGTGTACCCAAGCCTACGCTCTCGTCTATCGATCTTGTTGGCGGTTTTTTTTCACTAACACATTAGGATGAGGATTCTCGGGATCGATCTCAGTGACGGCGACTTGTGGCTGCTAGGCTTGTTCGGCGCATGTCTTGCTTTGCTGGTGCCGCACCGTCTCGCCGTGTCGCGGGATAGTCGGGCGCGAACTGCCCAAGCCGTAGGTGGGTTCCGCGTCGCGTTCAACACTGACATCGCCGAAATCGCCAATTCCTCTCGAATCCCGGACAACCTCGTTTATGTCCACCTTGCGCGGCGCTTTCCCGTTCACGCGGTGGCCGTTAGTGAGTTCGGACACCACCTGGGGTTTTTCGCTCGTCGCCGTCTGGCGAAGACTGGTCCGCTTACGCCAACACCGTCGACGAAATACGCCAACGCTACGATGCACTTTCCGGCACCCCTGAAGCGGAGGCACGGCGAAAGCTCGCGGTTGAGCGTCTTCAAAGTATCGTCTCTCATGGCAGCGAAACCTAACCTGGCATTTCAGACCGACCGCTGCGCGGCGGCTGAACGCGGACGTTGAGGCTGTAGAAAAAATCCGAAGTCAATCGACACAAGAATTAGACGCGATATGAGCCGCGATTCGATAGGATTGGACATCAATGCTCGACTGCATTGCAATCTCCTCGCAGAACGCGTCGTCGAGCGTGGCAGCGGCAACATTCTCAGGCACCAACAAAATAGAGATTGTTTCGGTGGGCCATCAATCATGGTTGTTTTAGGACTTTTCCTACAGCCTCGTTAGACCCCAATGACAAACGTGATCCTCGACCTCACCGGGAATAGAACTGCGTTGTATCCGCTCACTCGGGGCCGGATGCTCGAACTTGAGCGTGCGATCTCGACACGCTTGGAAGCGTGGCGTATGTTTCCGGCGCAAGACCACCTGGAGACAACCGATTTCCACGGAAAGTCGATCTTGTATAAGGGCATCCGCTACGAGGGCAGTCCCGAGGACGTGTTCTGGGCTGGCCTTTTTGAACCGTTCATGGTCGACGCGGCAAAAAACTTGTTTCAATGGGTCATCGATCATTGCAGATCACAGGTAAGCGTCCGGGAATCCCCGTAGTGGCGGGGATGCTCTGGAAATGATACGGGAAAGCTGAGGTTAAGCGGCGGGCTTCCAGCGGAAGGGCAGCAACTCGGCCACGCGATTGATCGGGTAGCTGGGCAGGCGGCGTAACACGTCAGACAGATAGGCGAAGGGCTCGATGTGATGCAGCTTGCAGGTCTGAATGAGTGAGTACGCCACGGCGGCGGCACGACCGCCGCGATCGGAGCCCACGAACAAAAAGTTTTTGCGTCCGATGGCGACCGGTCGCATGGCGCGCTCGCAGGCGTTGTTGTCGATGTCGAGGATGCCCGATTCGGGGTAGCGCGTGAGCGCCGCCCAATTGTTCAAGGCGTAGCCGATGGCCCCGGCCGTGGGGCTGCGCGGCAGCACGGTGCGCAGCGTGCCGTCGAGCCAACTTCGGAATTCGCCGAGCACGGGGGCCGACTGTGCTTGGCGGATGGCGCACTTCTTGTCCGGCGGCTCATCGGCGATGGCGCGCTCGAGCGCGTAGAGCCGGGCGATCCAGTCAAGGGCCTCGTGGGCAGCGGTGCGTGTGTCCTTGGGCGCGGCTTCGGCGATCTCGAAGAACTTGCGCCGGGCATGCGCCCAGCAGCCCACCTCCAGGATGCGGCCGTCTTGATACAGGGCGTCGAAGCCCGCGTAAGCATCGGCCTGGAGGTAGCCTCGATAAGTGCCGAGCATGCGTTTGGCGTGCTCACCACGCCGATCGTCGGTAAACTCGTAGAATACCGCCGCCGGATGTTCAATCCACTCGGATCGGTCGTTGAGTCTGGCTCCCGCCCCGAGATAGGCCCACAGCCTTGCCTGCACGGTGCGGGCGCGTCCACGCTCCTGAAGCGGCAGGATGGTGTCGTCGGCGTGAATCTTCGGAGCCGCGAGCACGTGTGTCTTCATCGCCTGGTAGATCACCGAGAGCAGTTCGGTGGAACCGAGCACCCAGTCGCACAGCGTCGAGCGGGCCAGCTCCACCCCGTGGCGCCGGAAGATCCCTTCGATGCGGTTCAACGGCAGATGGTCGGCATACTTCGAGACGAGCACGTGGGAGAGCAAATTGGGGCTCGCATTCGCCTTGGGCAATGGCGCCGGCGGCATCGATGCACTCACCACCGTTTGGCTACCGTCGAGTTTGCGCGTGCCCGCATACTTCACCCGCACGTGCTCGATCACCTGGAGCTTGGCCGGGATGTAGTCCAGCGTTTCGCTTTTGTCCTCACCGATGCGGGTGAGGGTCTCGAAGTCGCTCTTCTCGGCTTCTGTGAGATCGTACTCGACGCGAACGCGCGGCAGGTTTTTGGGCAGCGCCGGGCGCCCGCGTCGCTCGCGCTCGTAGGTGATCGTTTCGGTCTGAACCGGTGGAACCGGTAGGCTCACCGGCTCGATGAATAGTTCTGCCTGGCCCGCGATGCGCTCAGAGCTCGCGCCAAACTGCGCGCGGCGAAGACTGAGGAATTGTTGCTTGAGTGATTCGAGCGCGGCGCTAAGTGTTTCGATCGTGGCATCGCGCTGCGCGATGAGCGCCTTTAGTTGCCCGACATCGTCTGGAAGAACAACGCGATTGCACTCGGAGATAGAAGCAGCAAAGGTCACGTTCGTATAACGATTCGCGCTTACGATGCGTTGACTGTTTGCCTCATTCTATCTATGTGTTAATTTCTTTCCCGCGATTACGCAATGCGTATTGCGTTCACCACTGCAAGCCTGCGTGTGCGAGACAGATCCACGCCTTCGAGCCACAACCAAAGCTCCGCGACCGTAACACCGCGTGAGGCGAGTACTTGAGGATCCGGAAAGCGCCCGCGCTCAAGCCGCTTGTAGGCGAGCCAGAATCCGTGCCGATCCCACCACAACAGCTTCACCTTCTCGCGCCGGCGCGACAGGAACACGAATACGCTGCCCGAGAACGCATCGCCCCGCAGTAGCGGGGCCACCAGCTGCGCAAGGCCATCGATTGATTTACGCATGTCCACGGGCTCGGCGCACACATACGCCTTCGCACTGCCACCGAGCATCATTTGACGCGTGCCACCAGTTGCGCCACTGCCTGCAGCGCCGCCTCGCCCTCGAAGCGCATGCGGGTCCGGGAGCGAAGCTCGACCTCCACCACGTTCATCGCCCCCATCGCGATCGGCAGGAACGGCGTCGCCGACTTCATCGCCTCGCGCTCCTGACCACGCCCGCGCCACCACTGAAACGTCGACAGCGCCAAGCCCCGCTGCGCGCAGAACGCCCTCTGTGTCTGCCCCGAGTGCTCCCACTCGGTGATGCGCTTAGCCCAGTACGCGCGCTTCGCCGCTGCCTCGCTCCCAGCGACCTTCGTCTTGCCCGTCATCGTTCGTCTCCCTCGTTAAAAGGGCAAACGCTGACACATTCGCTTCGGCTACGATACGATGGGGATTCGCGGACGCTTACGTAGGTCTTGCATGCCGCCGTCAACCGAGTTGCCTTCGATGGCCGACGGAATCAGCGCGGGATCGCTGAATACCTGCAGCGTGACCTTGATGGCGGATACTAGTACTGGTCGACCGCGTCCGCGATGTATAAGGCCCGTAGCCGATCTAGATTACCGTACCGATTTTTGCCGACCCTCCGGTGAAAAGCTCCGCTTGCGCCGAAATGCAGGATGGCGACGAGGGATTGGGTGAAGTGACGCGTGACTACATTGAGGAGGCCTTGCATGTTGAACTCCTCTGTCGGGGTAAAAAAGCGGTGGAGAGCAATCTCGCTGTCCCGGGCTTTCATCCGTGGAGCCTCGTCATGAGGCTGGGCCACTCCCGGACCGGTCACCTTTGCAGGCCGAACCCGAGTGTCCCTACCGGATCATGCTGCTTCGGGCAGCAAGACCAGCCGCCGCCCCGCGATCCGGTAAGATGCGGGCTGGAACGTTTGACCTGACAACGCGATGTCCTTTCTTTCCATTCTCTTTACCCTCTTGATCGAGCAGGCCAGGCCGCTTACCCCGCGTAAC
This sequence comes from Candidatus Eiseniibacteriota bacterium, assembly GCA_031366795.1. GTDB lineage: Bacteria > Eisenbacteria > RBG-16-71-46 > RBG-16-71-46 > RBG-16-71-46 > JANLWK01. The sequence goes on from JANLOX010000305.1 coordinate 4,130, forward strand.
GCGGCCCAACGCGGGTACCTGCGCTACGTCAACTCCCTGGGCAATCATTTCAATGCCGGCGAGCAGGATCAGGGCATGGTCGCCTGGCTGCTGGCCGTGTTGCCCTGGGTGCTGATATCGGTGGCGATCCACTATTTCCTGCTCGACATCAGCTTTGCCGCGGCCTGGATCTGGGACGTCGCTGTGCTGTATCTGACGATGGGATTTCGCCAGTTCAGCCATGCCTTCACCGAGATCATCGAAGCGTTGCGTACCGGCAATGTTGACCGCGCGCGCGTGCTGCTGACCGAATTTCGCGGCGAGCCGGCGGCGGAATACAACGGCACGGAGATCGCCAAGGTCGCCATCGAGGAAGGCCTGATCAATTCGCATCGCCATGTGTTCGGGGTCATCTTCTGGTTCCTGATTCTGCCCGGCCCGAGCGGCGCTGTGCTCTATCGGCTGGCCGGCATCCTCGAGCAGAAATGGGGCGCGCGCTCACTGGAGGACTATGGCGATTTCGGCAAATTCGCGCAGAAGGTATTCCACTACATCGATTGGATTCCGGTGCGGCTCACCGCGATGAGTTTCGCCATTGCCGGCGATTTCGAGGACGCGGTGTACTGCTGGCGATCGCAGGCACCGACGTGGCTGGACCCCGAGGAGGGCGTGGTGCTGGCAAGCGGGGCAGGGGCATTGGGCGTTCGACTGGGCGAAACGTTGCATCATAACGGCACCGTCAGCTTTCGATCTGAGCTCGGACTTGGCGATGAAGCCGATGTA
>JANLOX010000309.1:0-1523 GCA_031366795.1 Candidatus Eiseniibacteriota bacterium
CGCCACTTCGATCGGTGTGGCTCCGAAACCGGGCAATACCGCAACGCTGGTGACTTCGGCGCTGGTGACCGGTTCGCACTCGCTGACCGCGGTGTTCTCAGGCTTCGCCGGTTACCTCGGCAGCGCCTCGGCCGCGATCACCCAGAATGTGACCGCGGACCAGCCGCCGGTGGTGCAGGTGCTGTTCCCCAACGGCGGGGAGAGCATCGTCGTCGGCGGGGACACCAAGCTGACCTGGACGGCCACGGATAACACCGAGGTGGCCTCGGTGACGCTCGATGTGTCGCGTGACTTCGGCGCCACGTGGACGCCGATCGCCGCCAACATCCCGAACACGGGAACATACGTGTGGCACGTGGCCGATCCGGGCACCAACACGACGCCGACCGCGGTCTACTCGGCGCTGTTCCGTGTGACTGCCAAGGACAACGCGGGAGTCGAGGCGGCTGATGTCAGCGATGCTCCGTTCTCGATCTACAAGTTCGGTCTCGCGCTGGTGGCGAATCCGGTTGAACCGGCGAAGGCCACCCTCGTGGTGGCGGCACCGACCGAGTTCGCATTGAGCTCGGCGTGGCCGAACCCGTCGAAGGGTGCGGTCTCGATGAACTTCAGCGTGGCGAAGTCGGCCCCCGTGAAGTTGAACGTGATCGACGCGCAGGGTCGTGACATCTCGACGCTGGCGGACGGCGAATTCGCACCGGGTCGTTACCAGGTTCGCTGGGACGGCAAGTCGGATCGCGGTCAGGTGCCGGCGGGCGTCTACTTCGTCCGCTACATCACGCCCGGCAAGACGCTGGTGACCCGCGTGGTGATCGCCCAGTAAGGGCAGTCGTCGCTCTAATCACCCAATAGCAGCACGAAACTCCGATCCGGGGGCTGGCCCAACAGGGCTGGCCCCCGGTCGGCGTGTGGGGGGCGGGATGGGCGCTGCGCGCTGTTTCCGTGCTGGCTCCGCGGTTCCGTTTGATGCATCATCGAGCCGCGCGCAGGGCGCCGCCGGTCCGCGGAAAGGGCTTCCCACCTGATCTCGCTGCTGATCACACCCTACGAACCTTCGGCCCCTGAGTGCGGACTCGGGCAATCTGGAGGCTCGTAATGTCCGATTCAGACCCGCGGTCCGCTGCTCCCTCGTTCGAGCGTCTGCGCAAAACCGCCAAGCAGCTGCTTCGTGATTGCCGCGTGGGTGATGCCGCGGCTCTGCAACGTGTCCAGTCGCGCTTGCCCCGGCTCGCCTCACTCACTCCGGCCGACGCCGCGTGCTCGGTTCGATTGGCCGACGTTCAACATGCACTGGCGCTCGAGGCCGGGCTCGAGCACTGGGCTGCGCTTCGCCATCACATCGAGGGCCTCGAGCCGCTGGCCGCGCAGGTGCAGCGCTTCGTGCACGCCATGGTCGCGGGCGATGCCGCGACCATGCAGCGTGTGCTCGCTGCTCATCCGGATGTGGCGAGAGCCAGCATTCACACCGCGGCTGCGGCATGTGACGAACCGGCCGTCAGCGCATGGCTGGCGCGCGGCGCCGC
>JANLOX010000322.1:0-1527 GCA_031366795.1 Candidatus Eiseniibacteriota bacterium
CCACGTCGTACTTCGCCTTGGTGGCTTCAGGCAGCCCCAGCATCATGATGTAGTGGGTGGGCACCAGCGAGGTGAAGGTGACCTTCTCGCGCGCCAGCGTGGCGAGCAGAGCCTCGGGGTCGAAGCTCTTGCGGTCGTCGATCACGCAGGTAGCACCCAGGTGCGTGAAGGTGTGGCTGAAGTACAGCGAGTTGGCGTGGCACATCGGCATCACCAGCAGCGCGGTGTCGTGGCGCGTGAAGCCCATCTCCAGCGCCGTGGCCAGCGCGATCAGGGTGTTGCCTTCGTGGCTGCGAATAGCGCCCTTGGGCCGACCGGTGGTGCCCGAGGTGTACATCAGCGCGCAGGGATCGGCCGGCCGCACGGCCTCGGCGGGGTTGTCGTTTCCGGCGGCCTCGATCAGCGCCTCGTAGTCCTGCCAGCCGCTGGTGACCGCTGCGTCGATGCTGATGTAGGCCTGCGGTGCGATGGCCAATTCGGCGCGGATCGAATCGACGCGATCCCGCAGTTCCCTCTGCGCGATGAAGGCGCGCGCTTCGCAGTGCGAGGCGATGTAGGCAATTTCCGGCGCCGTGAGGCGGAAGTTGATCGGCACCGCCACCAAACCGGCCCGCGCGAGCGCCACGTACATCTCCATCCACTCGACGCAGTTGTAGGCCAGCAGCGCCACGCGGTCGCCCTTGACCAGGCCGAGCGCGAGCAAGCCGTTGGCCAGCCGATTGGCGCGTTCGTGCCATTGTGCGAAGGTCAGCGCGCGGCGTGAGTCGCGTGCGCCGATCTTGTGCGGCTGCAGCCGCGCATGCGCCTCCACAGCGTCGGCCACGGTGAGCAGATGGTTCATGAGAAGTCTCCTTCAGGGTCGGTGCAGGGTGCCGCGGCGCGCGCTCCACAGTAGCTGACGGGCGCGCCACAGGGTCCCGCGGATGAATGCATCTTAGAACTCTGAATTCAGAGTTCTACTAGGGATAGCCCTGATATTGGAACTCTGAATTCAGAATACTATTCCGCCATCTCACGCAAAGACCTTCCGCACCACCCCTTCCAGGAGACGACGATGACCTTTACCCGCAGACATTTCCTCGCCACGGGCGCACTGGCCGGCGCGGCCGCGCTGCCCGGCCTGTCCTTCGCACAAGGCAAGCCGCCCGAGTTCAAGCTCAAGCTGGGCAACGACCTGCCGGTGACGCACTCGGTGAACGTGCGCTTGAAGGAAGCGATCGCGGCGATCTCGACCGAGACCGGCGGCCGCGTTGCGATCGAGTTGTTTCCCAACAACCAGCTGGGCGGCGACGCGGACATGATGTCGCAGATCCGCTCCGGCGCCCTCGAGATGGCCACCTTCCCCGGCACGGTGATGTCGACCTTGATCCCGGTCACGTCCATCACCGTCGTGGGTTTCGCTTTCTCCAGCTACGACAAGGTCTGGGCCGCGATGGACGGCGCGGTGGGCAACCACATCCGCACGGCCATCGAGAAGATCAATCTGGTGCCCTTTGCCACCGTGTGGGACAACGGCTTCCGCCAGAT
>JANLOX010000327.1:0-3088 GCA_031366795.1 Candidatus Eiseniibacteriota bacterium
GGCAGCCATCGGGCAGCGCCAACGTGTCTTCGAAGCCGATGCGCAGGTCGTAGCCCAGTCGGTGCGCGTGGTCCAGAATGCCATATGTGCTGCGGCCATAGCCGTGGTCCAGGCGGGGCAAGCGAATGTCGGCGGCCATCAACAGCGACTCCATGACGGCGCACTCGACCTGCGCCTCGCTCGGTGAACCCTCCAGTTCGACAAGCAGACGCTTGCAGCTCGGCGCGACGCCGCTCGCGATGAACTTGCGCATGTCCACCGCAGTCGCAATGCCCAACTCGATGCCGATGCCGCGCGCGACCAGCGCATTGATCAGCTCGACGGCGCCGTCCTCGCTGATGTTGACCGAGCAGACATCAGGCAGCTCCGTCCACCTGGCGATCAGCGCCAAGCGCTTCGCGGGATCATTCGTGATCCACAGGCCCGTCGTGAAGCTGATCTCGACTCCCGGGCACGCCTCGCGCATCGCGCGCAATACCGCGGCGCGCGGTTCGCCTTCGAGCGTCTCGAAACCATCGGGACCTCGCGGATGAACGTGCAGCGACGTGGCACCGGCGACGACCGCGGCCTTACCCTCGCGCGCGAGTTCCTCGGGCGTCTGCGGAATCGCGGGATGTTCGGCGCGCGTACGGCGGCCGTTGAGGCAAGCCTGGATCATGGAGATTCCTTATGCGGTGCGGAGCGAGATGCTCAGCCCGGAGGCCAACTGAGGGCGCGGCCACCGAGCAGATGGAAGTGCAGGTGCTGCACGGTCTGCCCACCGTCGCTGCCGACATTGGTCACCAGCCGCCAGCCTTTGTCGAGGTGCTCGTCGCGCGCAATTTTTCCGGCCATCTCGAACAACTCGCCCAGCAATTCAGCGTGATGCGGTCCCACGGTGGCCGCGGAGCCGGCGACGTGCTCGCGCGGGATCAACAACACATGCGTCGGCGCCTGCGGCTGGAGATCGCGGAACGCAATCACTCGCGAGGTCTCCCCCACTCGTTGCGACGGAATTTCGCCACGCGCGATGCGACAGAAGATGCAATCATTGGCCGGCTCCTCGGGAATCATCAGACCGCCGGTGACGCGAGCGCGCCCAGCATGTCCTCGACCGCCACGAACTTCACGCGCGGCCTACCGAGCGGCGTTCCCTGGGCGATCTCAATCTGGTCGAGCCGCAGCCAGTCCTCGAACGACACTGCTCGCGGCTGGCGCGAGCGCACCAGCGCTTCGAACGCGGCGGCCTCTGGATGCGCGGGCGCCAAGCGCGCGCCCTGCGTGGCATCTTCGACCATCCCCTTCGCGGTCTCGACCGAATCCTGCTTGTTCGTGCCGATCACGCCGCTCGGGCCGCGCTTGATCCAGCCCGTGACGTAGAACCCGCGCACCGGCGCGCCGTTGGCGACCGAGAGAATGCGGCCCATGTCGTTGGGGATCACGCCGCGACGCTCGTCGAAGGGTACGCCCGGCAACGCAACGCCCTTGTAGCCCACCGAACGGAACACCAGCCCTACCGGGACTTCTTCCACGCGCCCTGTGCCGCGGCAGGCGATCCCGCCCTTGTCGTCGCGCACGAGTTCGTTGCGCTCGATTCGCATGGCGCGGACATGGCCATTCGCATCTCCGAGGAATTCCAATGGCGAAACGAGGAAGCGCACATTGAGCCTGCCGGGCATACCCGAGGGTGCTGCCACGGAGTACGCGCGCAGCACGTCGTTCTTCTCCTTCGCCATGCGCCCGCCGGCCTCGAATTCGGCCGCACTCATCTCGTCAAGCACTACATCTTCGGGCGTCACCACGACATCGCCATCAATGCGGTGGCCCAGTTCCTTGATCTCGACGTTCGTGAACGCGGCTTGCACAGCGCCGCGGCGGCCGAGCATCGAGACCTCGCGCACTTTGCTCTCGGCCAGTGCGGCCAGCGCGTGCGGTGCCATGTCGGTGATCTCGCGCTCCGATTGCGGCAATAGCAGGATGCGCGACACGTCGATCGCGACGTTGCCGACGCCGACGACGGCGGCGCGTTCGACGGACAAGTCGAAGCGGCGATCGCGGAAATCCGGATGCCCGTTGTACCAGGCCACGAACTCGGTCGCCGAGTGGATGCCCTTCAGCTGCTCGCCGGGCACGCCGATCTGCCGGTCGGTTTGAGCGCCCGTCGCGAACACGATCTGGTGGAAGTGCGCGGTCAGGTCATCGAGCGTGATGTCGCGGCCGAACTCGACGTTGCCGAAGAAACGGAACCCCGGCAGCTTTGCGATGCCTTCATAGATTCGCGTCACCGACTTGATCTTCTGGTGATCCGGCGCCACACCCCCACGCACGAGTCCGTACGGGGTGGGCAGTCGCTCGATCATGTCGACCTGCGCACCCAAACCGGCCTGCTTCAGCATGTACTCGGCGGCGTAGAACGCGGCGGGGCCAGAGCCAACGACTGCTATGCGCAGGGGCGAGTTCGGCGTGTCCGAGGCGGCCATAGAAAGAGCAGCCTAAGTGCCGCCCAAGCCTCGGTCAATCCGGTGCAGCGACCGCTATGCCGCTTCGGTGTTGCTCCAACGCCGCAGCATCTCTTCGGCGGCCTTGCCCTCGAGCACCGTGACGCCCGGCGAGACGACGACATAGATCCGCTCATTGTTGCCGCGCGCATCCATCGTCGACATGAAGAAGCCATCGCGCGCCGTGCTGTAAGCCAACGAGTAACCGCAGATCAGTTCGCCATCGGGAAAACGCACGGCGATCTTGCGGCCGTAAGCACTCTCGGCGGGACCACCCGTGAAAGCAGGAATGTCGACGCGCGTGCGGTCGCCGTCGAGGTTGCGCACGAAGAACAGGGCCTTCAACTCGTTCTGGCCCACGTGCACACTTCCGGCACCTTCCAGGGGGAAGATGTGGAGGTAGGGCCGAGTCGGGATGAAATCCTGCGTCGATCCCTTGAGCACGCGGCCGTCAAGAAAGTGGGCCACGACCCGGTTTTTGAGCGCCACGGTTGCCTCCCTGTGACTGATCTGCCCCGCGCTCCACGGAATTTATCCGGGGCGGGACGTATCAGTTGATGGGAGGTATATCGGCCCGGCGTCCGGGATTCTGAAGTCCCGAACGCCGGGCC
>JANLOX010000317.1:0-3201 GCA_031366795.1 Candidatus Eiseniibacteriota bacterium
ATCAACTGAAGACCTTCACCGGTGCCTTCCGCGAGTGTAGACGGCGATGTAAAGCCGCGTGATTCTGACGCAGCGATGCCAGCGTGATGGGGTCGTCACGGGCCGCTGTTCAAGTATTCGCTACCGCTTCACCACCAGCACCTTGAACGACCCGGGAACCAGGCTGGGGCGCGGGTGCGGCCGCTCATCGGTGGGAGCCGGGGGCGGGCCAAACTCGGACGTCGGTATGTAAACGGTGCCCGTCGTTTCGTCGAGCGCCAGCGTCCGTCCACCCGCCTGTGTCGCGGCGGTTTCAACCACGGTGTAGTGATCGGGTGCGTCCTCGTGAATCACCGTCAGCGTGCCTTCTCCGTTCGAGCACAACACCAGTTGCCGGGTGGCGTCGAACGCGACTCCGTCCACGTTCTTACCGATCGGCAGGTCCGCCACGACGTGACCATTGTCGGCATCGAGCACGATCAACTTCTGGTTAGCGCAGCCCGAGAACGTGCGGCGATGCACACGGTCGATCGCGAAACCGGTCGGTCCTTCGCCGGGAGCAAGCGGCCAGCGGCTTACCACTTTGAGCGTGCGTGTGTCGAAGGCGACCACGGCGCTGCTGTCCTCGAGGTTCACGTACATTCTTCCCTTGCCATCGGCCGATGCGGCTTCGGGCCGGCCCCCCAGGGCGACCAGACCGGCGATGCTGTCCGTCGCGGCGTCGATGGCGGTCGCATTATTGCTGCCGGCGTTAAAGCTGAACACGCGTTGGGAGACCGCGTCGTACTGGACATCATCCGGACCACGCGCGTCGAGCTTAACGCGGCCGATCAACTCGAATGTCTTCAGGTTGAATACACTGACCGAGGAATCCCGGCCATTGCTCGTGAAGCCGTGATTTGCCTCGGGAGCCACGGCGACACCGTGGACACCCGGCGTGTTCGGGATGTCGCCCACGATACTGTCGGTGGTGACGTCGACCACCATGACGTGCCTGCTGCGGGGAACGAACAAGTGATGCGACGCCGCATCCAGCGAGACGTAGTCCCAGCCGCCTTCGCCGCCTAGCGTAATCACGTGCGCAACCTTGAAGCCGGGTGCGGGGGCGGCGTACGCCAGTCCGTGGACGGCCTGCCCAACGAGCAGCAATGCGATGGCGACAGGAGTGCACTTCATCAGATGATCTCCTTGAAGGACAACAGGTCGATGCGACGGCCCGGCGCGGACCACACGCGATGCCCAGCCTCCGGCAAGCAGGGGATCGCGTCCAGTCACGCCTTAACCGTTCCCAAACGCTGATCCCAGGAGGTCAATACTCCGGGCTTCCAGGTGAGACCAAGGGGGGGAGGTCATTCGTCACCGGCGTTTCCCAGCATCCATCATGGCTGCTATGGTCCACGCCGTGCCACGGCACCGGCTTCGAGCCTACGTTCTGCTAGGGGTCGCGGCGTTGCTCGCCGCAGTGGGCGCATATGTCTGGCGCACGCTCTCCACGCCGTGGGTGCTCGACCCGCCGCTGCCGGTGATGGTCTCCGACATTCCCGACACCACGGCAGAGAACTTGCCCTCGGTCATCGAAGCGCCGGTGACTTACGATCTGCAAACAGGGGTCGATTCACTCGAAGCGTCCGTGCCGCGGACCTACGGCGACCTGTCCCAGGGGCTCCCCCTGCCGAATCACCCGCGCATGACCTTCGCGTACCTCCTCAAGCGCAGGCCGTTCGAAGTCGTGGTGCGCGGGCAGACGGTCTACATCTCCACGGTGATCGAGTACTCGGGGCGCGTCTGGTATCACCCGCCCATCGGTCCTGACCTCGGCGGCTCGTGTGGGCTGGGCCGTGAGGCGCGGCCGCGAGTACGCGTGACGCTGACCTCAACCGGGCACCTGACGGGACAGTGGCAGTTGCGCACGAACACCCGCCTGCTCCGGCTTGAACCCTACAGCGAGGCCCCGCGGGATCGCTGCCGCCTGACACTCCTTAAAATCGATGTCACGGATCGCGTCATCGCCTCCACGCGCATCATGCTCGAGCAGTACCTGCCGCGATTCGATGACGCGGTGACTCGTTGGCCGGTACGCCCGCGCTTCGAGCGGCTGTGGAGCAAGCTGCAGCAACCGATCCGTTTGGCCGACAGCGTCTACCTGATGATCCAACCGGTCACCGCGCAACTTGGCACGCTGTCGTCCTCGGGCAACACGGTCGTGGCGCCACTTCGCCTGATCGCCACGCCACGAATCGTTACCGGCCAGCGCCCCCTGATGCATGACCGCCTGCGCGCTCTGCCCGCACTCGAGACCGCGCGTTCGCAGGGCAGTGGCGCGCACATCCGGATCGAGGCCTCGATCACCTATCCCGTTGCCACCGAAATGATGCGGCGCGCACTCGTGGGCCGATCGCTCGAGCAATCCGGCCACCACATTCGCATCCGCGACGTGACACTTTACGGGCTGGGAGGAGGGCGCATGGCGCTGGCGATCACCGTGACGGGTGCCGTGCGTGGAATCCTGTACTTTGTCGGGACGCCGGCGTTCGACACCACGCAGCGCCAGATCTGGGTGCCGGACCTCGACTACGACGCCGGGACGGCCAACCTGATGGTGCAGGGATTGGGATGGTTGCAGGGCGTCGATATTCGCGATTTCCTCCGCGCGAAGGCGCGGCTTCCCGAAGCGGAAGCGATGGGCAGGCTCAGCGAACTTGCGCAGCGGGGCATCAATCGGACACTGACTCCCGGTGTCGAATTGAACGGTTCGGTCCTCAATGCGCAGGCGACCAGCGCCTCCGCCACACGGCAGGTCATTCGGCTGCGCGCCTCGGCGGATGCGCAGATCGAACTGGCGATTCGCAAGTCTCCGGCGATTCCGCGTCCGCCGAATTGAGGCCCGGCTCGCGCGGCCGCTCCTGTGGGCTCGCGGGGCACTATGCGGCCACTCCGCCGAACCCCTCAGGTGACTCGCGCCCGCAGGCCCAGCTGTACCGCGGTCTCGAGCGCCTGCAGGAAGCGCGAACGATCTCGCGGATCGAATGGGGCAGGCCCGCGCGTCACCTCACCGGCGCCGCGCAGGTCGGCAAGTAGTGCCCGCGTCGCCACCGCATCGCCAATGTTGTCCCCGGTAAACGCGCGCCCCGTCGTGCCGATCGCGCGCGCGCCCCGCTCCAGGCAGCGGGAAGCGAGCAGGATGTCCGCGGTCACGACGATGTCGTCACGCTGGACGCGCGA
>JANLOX010000372.1:0-2229 GCA_031366795.1 Candidatus Eiseniibacteriota bacterium
GGGTGAACCGCAACATCGCGGTCTACGAGGAGCTGTTCACCGAGGACTTCCGGTTCTTCTTCGCGGACCTCGAGGCCGGGAACAACCCGCCGGTATTCCGCGACGATGAGATCGAGATCGCCCGGCACCTGTTCGTGGACGGCTCGGCCACCGAGCCGCGCGCCAAGCGCATCGACCTCGACTTCAGCACTTCGCTGATCCCGATCGCCGATCCGCGCCCGGGCAAGACGGACCCCTGGCACAAGGAAATCACCACCAAGGTGAATCTCAAGGCCGACCTGGGCGACGCCATCTTCGACGTCAACGGCGACGTCACCTTCTACCTCGTGCGCGGCGATTCCGCGGTGATTCCCCAGGTGCTTAAGGAGCGCGGCTTCCTGCCCGACCGCGGGCGCTGGTACCTCGAGGGCTGGGAGGACAAGACCACCGACGGGGCCTCCCACGTGATGATCGACCGCGCCCTGCGCGTGGCGATGGGAAGCGCGCCGGGGGGCGCTCGCGGAGCCACCCGGAGCGCAGGAGCCGGGACACTCGTCGCGCCGGCCACGGCCGCGATCGCGCCGGAGACCCGCGTCAGCCTCGGAACGCTCAAGCTAATGTTCCTCCGTTGATTGTGTGGCGATTGGACCCCCCGATATACTGCGCGCATTGACGCTTTGCCCCGCGCCCGCTCACGAGCGCGGTCCCTGCGATTGGCCGCACAGGAGGCTTCATGGTTGCCGAGGGCAGCAATATCCAGAAGGAACTCAATCCGCTCGCGAATGCGGAGCGTCAGTTCGATGAAGCCGCAGCACTCTTGAACCTGCCGGCCGGGCTCAAGGAAATCATCAAGCGCCCGCGCCGCGCCACGATCGTGTCGCTGCCCATCCAGATGGACAACGGCACCTTCAAGATCTTCACCGGGTACCGCGTGCAGCACTCGATCGTGCGCGGCCCCGCCAAGGGCGGCATTCGCTACCATCCCGACGTCAACCTCGAGGAAGTCTCGGCGTTGGCCGCGTGGATGACCTGGAAGTGCTCGGTCGTCAACATTCCCTTCGGTGGCGGCAAGGGCGGCATCGCCGTCGATCCGTCCCAGTTATCGCTCGGCGAACTCGAACGCCTGACCCGGCGCTACGCCGCCGACCTGTCGGACCTGTTCGGCCCCGAGGTCGACATCCCGGCTCCGGACGTCAACACCAACGAGCAGGTGATGGCGTGGTTCATGGACACCTACTCCATGCACACGCGCCGCACCGAGACGGCGGTCGTCACGGGAAAGCCGCTGGAAATCGGCGGCTCACTGGGCCGCCGCGAGGCGACCGGCCGCGGCGTCCAGTTCTGCATCCGCGAGGCCTGCAAGCACCTGAAGCTCTCGCTGGTGGGCGCTCGCGTGGCGGTCCAGGGCTTCGGCAACGTCGGCTCGATCTCGGCAGAACTGGTGGCCAATGACGGCGCCAGGATCGTCGCGGTGTCCGATGCCTCGGGCGGGGTGACCAACCCCGACGGCCTCGACATCAAGGCGCTCGAAAAGTGGTCGGCCGACCACCGCGGCGTTGCCGGCTTCCCCGGTGGCCAGCCGCTGACCACGCCGATCATCGAGTTCGACTGCGACATCCTGATCCCGGCGGCCCTCGAGAACCAGATCACCCACGAGAACGCCGGCCGTGTGAAGGCAACAATCGTCGCCGAGGGCGCCAATGGGCCAACGACCCCAGACGCCGACAAGCTGCTGGATGGCCACGGCATCTTCGTGATTCCCGATATCCTCTGCAATTCGGGCGGTGTCACGGTGTCGTACTTCGAGTGGGTGCAGAACCGCATGGGCTTCTATTGGACCGAAGCCGAGGTCAACCAGCGGCTCGAGCACACCATGGTCCACGCCTTCGCCGACGTGCTGGCCAAGGCGACCGCGCACAAGGTCAGCATGCGCGTGGCGGCCTTCATGGTGGCGATCGAGCGTGTGGTGAAGGTGATCATGCTGCGCGGGGTTTACGCGTAGAGGTTCTCCGCGAGACACCCGGTTAGCGCAAAGGGCGACACGACGGCTCGTCGTGGCGCCCTTTCGCATGGTCACCCGTTAGGCTGCGGGAACGAAACACCGCGGCGCCCCTTGTGGGAGCGCCGCGGTGAACTGCTTTGCAGCTTATGCTTAGAACGCGTACGTCGCAGTGACCTTCGGGAAGTTCGTCCGCGTGGATCCGCTTCCGATGTAGCCCAGGGTCTGCGGGAAGTACTGGTCGAGCACGG
>JANLOX010000416.1:0-18212 GCA_031366795.1 Candidatus Eiseniibacteriota bacterium
CATCTCGTGCGCCATTGCATCCGCGTGGTGGGCGTGGGTACCGTGGGAGGTCCTAACGCTTTCATCGCGTGCAGTGCCCCGCGTCGGTGATTGGGCCGCGGGATGTTGAGCATGGCGACGATCATCGGCCGGTACGGCGTCAGCGACCGGGGCGGCCGCGTCCGGTCGTTGCGCTGCCGGCTGCGCATTGCAGAGATGTCGCGGTAGAGATTCCCCAGCGCAGTGGTGGCCGCACGCTTCAATCGCCGACATGATTTCCGTAGGGCCCGTTCGCGTTGGATCGTAGGTGATCGTAGCCGAGCCCGACACGGGGTTTACCGACGCGCCCATGACACCCGTCAGCCGAATGAGCTGTCTTTCGATTCCCTGTGCGCTCAGGACCGACAATAGGTCTCGCACCTCCATTGTCGTCTTCTGGATCCCCGGCGCCCCGGGCTTGGACTGGTTATCCGATGTGCCAAGCTCGCTCCCAGACTGCGGGCTGCCATCGGCCTGATGGGAATGCGCGTGACCATCGGCCGCGATCTGAGGGTTCATTGGCTCTTTCCTCCGTGGTCAAAATCAACCGGTCAAGCGTGCAAGTACAAGGAGGGCTGTAATGGCAGGCTTTAGCCGCCGTGTTGCTTGTGCCCCGCGACATAGAGAAGGAGACCTGCGAGCCAGATTCCGCAGGAGATACGTATCCATGTGGCGACGTGACGCGTTATTCTCCCTACCAACGTAGTCCTCACCGCCTGACGACGAGCACGCTGCAGGGTGCATGGGTTACGACGTGGGAGGCGACGCTTCCCATTAGCAGCTTCTCGAGCCCCGTGCGTCCGTGCGAACCCACGACGAGCAGGTCGGCCCCCTCCTTCCTCACCTCTTCAATCAGCGCCTCACGTGGATCGCCTTGCAGCACTCGCACCTGGGTGCGCAAGCCCGCGTCCGCGAGTTTCCGAGCGGCGCGCGAGACGACGCCCTCGTGCAACTTGGTCAGCTCCGCGAGCCAGCCGCTGGGATCCATGGCGACCGGCAGATTGCTCTCCGAAGACGCAGAGGTAATCAGCGGTAGCTGTATCGCCGAACACACGACCACGTCCGTGTCCGCGGGCCACGACAGCCTCCGCACGAACTGCAACGTGATGTCCGCATGCGACGAGTTATCCAAGCCAATCAGCACTTTCATGACACCTCCATCTTGATCCGCATTAGTTAGCCCTGGTGCCCGCCTTGGGTCTTGGTCATCCCGTCTGGCGAGCCGTGGGAGACGCCATCGACGTGGACCACGTCACATGCTGGTAGATGGCCGACCAATAGCCGCCGAACGCCGCTGCGAAGAGCAGCTCCTCGACCGGCAGACCGGCGATCAGGATCCCTGACAGTGCGGGAAGGTTCCATACGCGTCCGATGTAACCCGGCGCTGTTGCCTCGAGGGCGAGCAGGAGGACGGTATAGAACGTGAGGAAAAGGAGCGCACCCATCGCGGTCTTGGCTTTCAGGTCCAGCCGGCAGGCGATCGCCGAAAGCGCACCAGCTCCCATCTGGAGTTGACCCGGTTTCGTGGACACCTGACCATTTGGGTCGGAGGTCACCACGATGCCGAAGAAGTCTGCACCCCCAGCACCATACCCGCCTGAGCTTCGTCGCCGGCTAATCGAGTTGGTTCGTGCGGGCCAGACGCCCGAGGAACTGGCGAAGAAGTTCGAACCCACGTCGCAGTCGATACGGAACTGGGTCCGCCAGGCCGATCTCGACGCCGGTAAGCGCACGGATGGGCTGACGACGGAAGAGCGAGCGGAACTGGTCCAGCTTCGTCGCGAAGTTCGAACGCTGCGTGAAGAGCGAGAAATACTGAAAACAGCCGCGGCCTGGTTCGCGCAGGAGACGCAGTCGACTCCGAACAAGCGTTCGGGTTCATGAGCGCCCACCAGGCCGAACACCGGATCACCACGATGTGCCGTCTGTTGGGCTTCTCTCCCAGCGGATACTACGCGTACAAGAAGCGGAAACCTTCGGCACGAGCGCGAGCGAACGGGCAACTGCTCGCACGCATGCGCACGATCCACGTGAAGTCGCGTGAGACCTATGGTGCGCCGCGAATGCACGCCGAGCTCAAGGAAGAGGGGCTTGCGGTCGGACGCAACCGCATTGCTCGACTGATGCGGCAAGCAGGGCTCGTCGGCGCGAGCCGTCGCAAGGGATGTTGGACCACGCGTCGTGACAAGAACGCGCAGCCTGCGCCCGATCTCGTCCGCAGGGAGTTCATGGCGGACGCACCGGACCGTTTGTGGGTCGCCGACATCACCTACATCCCGACGTGGACGGGATTCCTGTTCCTGTCGGTGGTCCTCGACGTGTTCAGCCGGCGAATCGTCGGCTGGGCGATGGCGAATCACCTTCGGACGGAGTTGATCCTCGAGGCATTGGAGATGGCGCTGCACCGGCGTCGCCCGCAGGACGTGATCCATCATTCGGATCAGGGCTGCCAGTACACGTCGATCGCATTCGGCTCGCGCTGTCGCGAAGCCGGCGTGCGGCCGTCGATGGGATCGGTGGGTGACTGCTTCGACAACGCCATGTGCGAATCGTTCTTCGCCACACTCGAGTGCGAGCTGCTGGTGAAGCACCGCTTCCGTACTCAGGCCGAGGCGGTGCCGGTCACGTTCGAATTCATCGAGGGCTGGTACAACACGCAGCGTCGTCACTCGTCGCTGGGACAAATCTCGCCTATCGCGTTCGAAAGGAGGTACGCTGCCGCGCGTGAGGCCGGGTCGCTTGAAAACGGCTTCCAAGGATGCCCCCAGAACAGCGATCATGCTCCGGCATGAGTCCAAGGTCGGGGGCTGGCGACGCGAAACTGCGTCTCGCACGGCCGCCGATCAACCGCAGTCCTCACCCGTCCACCGAATCGGGGCAACTCCAATCGCCACGATCGCCGGGTATATCGGATTCCAGTGCAAGAGCAGTAGTGGCGGGAATACGAGTACGGGCGCCGCCAATGCCAGTTTGTGGAAGCGATGCCGCATGTGACGCTGCTTCGCCGCCGGCATGCGCACCGTGACGCGGCGGGTGAGTGCATCGTAGAGCACCAGCCCCACGCCCCCGATCGCAAAGCTGAAGATCAAGCTCTCGAGGTCGAAGCCTGTGCGCCGGGCGAGCTCGAACAGGCTGGGTGGAGACCAGTAGGCCGGGACGAACAGGGGCTCGGTGAGCCCGAACGGCATGGTGAGCAAGCTCGCACGCAGCATGACCCGACGCCTGGCGGGAATTGCGAGATAGAGCCCGAGCCAGGGAATCAGGAACGCGCTCGACCAGAAGAGCCAAACGTAGTGATCGGGCATGGTCAGACTCACCACAGGGTCGAGGCAGGGGAATCGAACTTCCTCGTCACGGCGATCGCGAATCGTCCAGCATCGCGATTCACGATCCTCCCGTCGCTTGCGATAGCGACCGCACACCTCCAAAGCGAGGAATGCAACCGGGGGTGATCGCAGCATACCGCGCATACGCCTCGCCGAATGCCGCAGCCGCTTCGCGCTCCTCGCGACGCGTGAGCTTCATATACATGATGACCAGAATGGGGAACATCACCAGCGTGACGAGGGTGGGCCATTGGAGCAGGAATCCCAGCATGATGGTGATGAATCCGGCGTACTGCGGATGGCGCACGCGAGCGTAGGGCCCCTGAGTGGCGAGCGTGGCACTGCGCTGCGCCTGGTACAACACGCGCCACGCTGACCCGATGAGGAGAACTCCACCGAATACGAGCACGTTGCTCAAGATATGGAGTGGGTTGAGGTGTGGATCACCCTTCCACCCAATAACCGTGTAGAGCAAGTGACCGGCGTCGTGGGATAACAGATCCACGCCTGGTAGCCGCTTGGCGAGCCAGCCAGAGAGCAGATAGATCGCAAGGGGAAAGTCGTACATCTCGGTGAAGAGTGCCACCAGAAACGTTGAGAACGCGCCAAACGAACGCCAGTCACGCGCGGTGCGCAGTTTCGCAAAGCTGAATGGAACAAGTATAGGAGGAGGCAGAGCAGTAGGAGCACAAATGGCAGCGCCTCGAACAGGTGCGCGCGATGCTTCGTGAACAGAAGAAACACGGCGATCCCAGCAAAGCCGATCCACGCCCAGCCGGAAGCTGACCGAAACCACGGTCTTGCGGGCTCTGTAGAAGGCTCGTTCATGGCTGCCTCCTCCGTGGCAAGTTCTCTCGCGTGTATCTATGTCCCCGCATTGGAACCGAGTCGTACAGTCGCTTCAGGGCGCAGGCTCCGCCCCTTCGCAGCACGCTGCCCCGCCACGCGCGGTCTTCTCTACGACTTTTCCAATTGATGGGCGCTGACGGTGCCGCAACACCCTCCTGAGCTGTCTACGACGGGCAAGCTCGTGGCGCGATGCTCATGGAGTTTGCGGCGCGCCTCCTCAACCGGCTCATCTGCGCCACAACACACCGACGCGGGTCGCATAATCTCTTCGACTCGCACTTCGGACGCATTGCGGTCATCAGCCGCCATGCCGCAACACACGTCGCGCTCGGTGACGACACCTACCAGCTTGAGGCGTTCTGTACTCTCTACCACCGGCGTGCAGCCGCAGCCTGACTCACGCATCGCTCGCGCAGCGTGTGCCGCCGTGTCTTGCGGCGTACAGCACGCAGATGCTTCGATTGGTTTCATCACATCACTACAACAACTCATTGTCTGTGCCTCCTTTGGTTATTTCGATCGCACGTCGCTATCGTCATTGCGCAACAGGGACAGCCCATCTATCGGACACGCAGCAACGCAAGCCCTTCCTACATCTTCATTTTCATCTGGCTCCCCTTACTGCCCGACATCATCTTCGACATGGCATCAAGGTGTGTGTGCACGCTGGCTACCAAGGTGGAGACTTTCTTCGCATCTGGCGTGGCCGCCTGAACCTCTTGCTCCAGTGCCGTAAGCTGGGTGTTCAGTTCGGCCTGATGGGTCTCCATTTGCTGCATCATACCGCTCAGTTTGGTCTGCATTTCAGCGCTCATGGCCTGTACGTGTTCTTGATGATGCTGTTTCATCTGATCAAAACTGCGCCGCATCTCGGTCACTGCGGCGCGGGCGAATTCCACATCGACTGAGCTGGCGCGAGCCGTTTGCTCCTGCAGGGCCTTCGCAAACACAGTCATGTTCTGACAGTAAGCCATGGCTAGGGCGTGATGCGGCTCATCGGCCATCATCATGTGATCGTGGGACATCTCATGTTTGCCTGGTGTTGCGGATTGCGATGCCGTTGCGCTAAGGACTCCGAATGACAGGGTCAAGAGGAGCGTTGAAAGTAGTCTTGTCTTCATTGTGATTCTCCTTTAGGAGGGTGTGATATGTGACTCGTCAAATTCTGTTCCGCCAAGACTAAAGAACCTATTGCATTACCGCTGGAACTCCTCAGCGCGCTATGTGTTCATGACACTAGGCAACTCAAGTCCCTCCTATCGATCGCCTCGCCTCTTCGCGAGCAACCCATGTTGCCCATGAGTCATCCCGCCGCGGGCAAAGGTCACCGCTGTGCACATCGTTCGCGTGAAACACCTAGCGCCCGCCGCCGGGATCATGGACTGTAGGTAACCGGCCCGCGCTCATGAAGTCGGCCAAACCGAAACTCCTTATCGGCGAATGCAGCCACCGCTGGTTCGGGATTGTTTCGGTGCTGGTCAAAGTCGAGGAGGGTTGCCAGTTGCATCTGCCGCGCGCGTGCTATGACCCATTGATCCGGCAGACCCTGCCGCAGGAAACCTTTCGCCGCCTGGTCCTCACCCCGGCCGGCCTTGCATGCGGCGATCGGGTGCTTGACTTGGGATGTGGAACAGGTTCGCACGCCACCATCATCAAGCGGGTCCACCCGGACGCCTGCGTGGTGGGGATTGACGACGATCCGGAAGCGATCGCGCTGGCGAAAGCGCGCGCCGCCAGGGAGTCGGTTGCCATCGTATTTCGGCACGGCAACGCGACCCAGTTGCCCTTCGAGGGTCAATCCTTCGACCACGTCTTCTCCTCCTTCTTGTTTCATCACCTGGATCGGGCCGGCAAGTGTCGTACCCTCAGCGAAATCCTTCGCATCCTGCGAATGGGCGGGCACCTGCACCTTGTCGACTTCGCGCGGCCGCAGGGCTGGCGCATGCGCCTGGCGTTTGTCTTCATTCGCCTGACACATCAGCACGCATCACTGGACGACAATGTCCGTGGAATGCTGCCCACACTTTTGCGCGAAGCGGGATTTACCAGCCCAATGCAGGAAGTGCGTGCACAGTCGCCCTTCGGAACGATCGGGATACTGCACGCCGGCAAGGAATGAATCGAAACCCGCCGCACCCCCACCCGCAAGTCCTCTCTCTTGATGTTCGCCTCGATCCTGCGCCGCCCGCGCGATCCCCACAGTGACTGGTCGTACAGCTCATCGGCGAACTTCAGCGTGAGCGGGGGGCGCGACCTTCAGCGGTCGCTACTTCGTCGCCATTGCCGCCATATCCTGACAAGCCTTCGCGCCCTGCCGACATGCATCCGCACATCGACGCATCGTCGCATCGTCACTGAACTGTTCGCAGTCCTTGGCGCACGTTTCGCACACCTTGGCGCACACCCCACAGACGTGAACCTGATGCGCTGAGCCCCGCACCATAAAGTCCGCCGCAGTGGCGCAGATCCTCGCGCAATCGAGCAGCAATGTGATGTGCTCGGGCGTTGCGTGCGCTCCGCCGAGCCCAAGGCAGTGAGACACAGAGGACGCGCATGCCTGCTCACACGACCGACAGGACTCGATACAGGCTTCCACCTTTGGGTTATCCATCGCCATGTCCTGGTGCATTGGTTTCATCTCCCTTTTGTAACGAGGTTGAACCTCACGGCCATGGGGCCAGCGAGTACGTGCCACGCGGCCCTGCAAAGGAACAGAGAGCGTGCGGCTAAGCACACTTCCGATACCACCGACAGAGCCAGTCCTTCATGGTGACGATCTCCCGTTGCTGAGATTGCTCAATCTGGTGACACATATCGCGCAACTCAGTGTGCTTGCTGCGGCGCTTGCACGCTTTCGCCTGTCGCACTGCCGCGGCGTGGTGTCGAATCATCATCTGCAGGAACTCCTTTTCGAAGGCTTCTCCCTTCAGCCTCTCGAGGGGCCGCATGCTCGCCATCATTGTGGGTGGCTCATGGGTGCGTCCATACCATTGCTTGAGCCAGGCCTGCATCTGCTCAATCTCAGCGCGCTGGGCAACGGCAATGGTGTCGCCGAGGCTTCCCAGTTCGGTGTGGATGGCCTGTGCGTGCAGGAGTTCGCTCATGTGCACCGCCATGGCGTGATGGTCGATCATTCCTTCCAGGAAGCGGATCTCGAACCGGCTCGCCGATGGCGTCCCTGCCTCCCGGGTGGCGACGTGTTCGTGCGGCCCCTGGGCCAACGCAGCGGAGTCCAACATGAGAAGAGCGAGCGCCGCGGGGAAGCCGGCGCGGAGACGGGAAATAAGGGACCCATGCATCAGCCAAGCCCTCCGTGACTACACGCTAATTTATCCAAACATTTAAGCGCGCATTCTTGGTCCGCCGCAGCTATCATGCCACGCTGGCTTAGCGTCGAATGTCCCCCCCAACTCCATGTGGCTATGCGTACTCGTGCTTCGTGGTTGGCGAACCGCCGCATCCGGGGGCTGCAGCCTCAGGCGCGTAGACGGAACAACTTACATACCTGGGTGGTGTAAACTTCAAGACATAACCTCTGGAGAAATTCAGTAGCCACCAGATCTCGACGTGAGACTCCGTAGGCGAGGCACGTTTCCGATTAACCGAAACCGAAGTCAAGCTCATGGCGGCTGCGGCGATTGTTGGGCTGAGGAGAACCCCCAAGAGGGGTACAGCACGCCGGCGGCAACCGGCAGACCCAGCATGTTGTAGATGAGCGCGAAGAATAGATTCTGGCGGATGTTGCCCATCGTGGCGCAACTCAGATGGCGGGCACGAACAATTCCGCGTAGGCCCCTTTTCATGAGCGTCACCCCGGCGCTCTCCATCGCCACATCCGTCTCCGTGCCCATCGCGATTCCGATCTGTGCCTGGGCCAGCGCCGGTGCGTCGTTGATCCCGTCTCCAGCCATCGCGCCGACACGTCCCTCGCCGTGTAGGCGCTTCACCACCTCGACCTGCTGATCCGGCAGCACTTCTACGATCACATCATCGATGCCGAGTCGGCGTGCGACGGCCTCAGCAGCCGTACGGCTGTCGCCGGTGAGCATGACCACGCGCATGCGTTCGCCGTGAGTTGCCGGATGGCCTCCGGGGTCGTTTCCTTGATGGGATCCGCCACTCCGACAAGACCAGCGAAAGCGCCGTCAACCACCACGAACATGACGGTCTCGCCCTCTGACCTCATCCGCTCGGCGTCATCGACCGCAGTCGGCGCAATGCCCAGATCTTCCAAGAGGGCTTGATTTCCAAAAACAACGCCGTGGCCCTCCACCCGGCCCGTGACACCACGCCCAGTTCGGGACTGGAATTCCTCGACCGGAACGAAGGTCACGCCGCGCTCAAGCGCGCCGGCCACGATGGCACCGGCCAGCGGATGCTCGCTGCCGCGTTCGAGGCTGGCCGTCAAGCGCAGGAGTCGCGCCTCGTCCCATCCGGCAAGCGGCTTCCCCGCGACGAGTCTGGGTTTGCCTTCGGTGAGCGTGCCGGTCTTGTCGATGACGAGCGTGTCGGCCGTGCTGAGCGTCTCGAACGCTTCAGCATTTCGGAACAGCACGCCGATCGTTGCTCCCTTCCCGGTCGCGAGCCCGAGCGCGCAAAGGCAAGCGACGATGAGCACCGCCACGGCATTGACGAGGCCATGCGTGGCTCCAGCCCGAAGCTGGCCCACCGATGGAGGTGGCGATGGCGGCGAGCACCACGACGGGCACGAAGATGCCCGACACCTTGTCCGCGAGCTTCTGGATCGGCGCACGGCTGCGCTGGGCCTCGGCCACCATGCGGACGATTCGCGCTAGGAGCATATCCGCCCCGGTCTTTTCCGCGCGCACGATGAGCGAGCCTGTTCCGTTCACGGTTGCGCCGACCACCTTGGCCCCTGGCCCCCTTCTCGACGGGAATCGGCTCGCTAGATGACACCCGATGTCGTGTGAGCGATCTATTGGACTACGAGCTCGCCCGTGAACATGCCCATGCCGCAGGCGAACGCCATCCGTCCACCCGATTGAGCAGGTAAGGAGACCCGAACGGTCTTGTTCAGCGGCAAGTCGACGGTCTTGTCGATCGCCTTGAAGACGGCCTGCGTGGCGCAGGTGTTCTCCGTCTTCCGAGTGAGCAGAAGGACGATCGGCACGCCCTTCTTCACTGAAATGGTGGCGGGCACGAACCCCTCCTCCGTGACCGACACCTTCACTTGCTGCGACTTCGGGTGGTGGCCTGAATGGACCACGCCCTTCGGATGTGCGAACACCGCGCTTGTCACGAACAGATCCACCACGATACTCACCGCCATCGCTTTCGTTCTTAAGCTCATCACACGCTCCTTGCTTGGGTCTGGAGATCAACATCGCTGACAAGAACGGTTACTGCGCGCCCGTAACGGTCTTGATGGTTTTCAAGACTCCATCGAGCTTCGCGGCCTCCGCCTGCGTACCGCTGAGATTGCCGGCGTCGCCGAGCTCGTCGAGCTTGGTGGCCGAGGCCTTGACCTGCTCCACCATGCCCTTGAGCTTCGGTGCTACCGCCGGAGTTGCAGCGCCAGCCCTGTCCACCAATGCGACCACGAGGTCTCGGATCCCAAACGCGAGATGGTGAACGTCTTTCAGCTGACCATTCTGAATCGCGGCGGACAGCTTACCCTGTTCACCCTGGACCTGTGCCCAGATCTCAGGCACCGTGCCGGCGGGGGTCACGGTAGGACCGCTCTCATCGTGCTCTACTGTTCCACTACCCGGGGCGGCCGGAGCCGGCGGCTGCTGTGCCACCGGCGGGGTGGCCGCTTCGTCTTTCTTCTGCGAACAGCCGAACGCGGAAATCGCTGCGATCAACGCGATAGCCAGAATCCACCGTTGGGTTAAGGTTCTCATTTGCGCCTCCTGTGTTGAGAGTGTGCGATGTGACGGCAATCTGACGTGGGTACTGCCCACAATTCCTTCGCGTTTCCGACAAGTACTTCTCGGCGAATGGCCGCTCCCATGCCGACGGCCGGTATCAGCGCGAGCACGATGAGAAGGGGAACAACCTCGTCGACACCCTTCCGCGAAAGGAGGAACATTGACATGAGGATGCCGTGGTGGCGCGCCACGCTCCACTGAGTTTATCGGCCGCGACACGATCTCCGGCTCACTTGGCCGCGATCGTGCCCCCGAGCATGTGCATGCCGCAGATGTAGTTCAGTGTGTCCGTCACGCCCCCAGGGACTTCGATGCGTACCGCCTGGTTGAGGGGCAGCGCGAGGCGCTCATTGAGCGCAGGGATCAGAATCTCCTTCGCACTGGTCTGGTCAGTCTGGCGTGTGACGACCATGGATCTCCCACCCGCTTACACGACATGGGCGGGCGCCTGGCCACACTCGGCGGCACCGTCCCCCCGCTCGACCTGAATGGTCGTGTGCTCGATTCCGAAGCGAGAGTGAAGCTCCCCGCAAATCCGAGCCATGACATCGTCTGTTATGACTCTCTCGGGCACGATCAGATGCACCGTAAGAGCGTGCTCCGTCGTGCTCATTGCCCAAACGTGGAGATCGTGCACGGCAACCACTCCCGGCAGCTCTTCGAGGTAACGCTGAATCCCCGGAAGGTCCGTGCCCTCCGGAACGGCGTCCATGGCGAGACGCAGTGATTCCTTCAGCAGGCTCCACGTTCCGAGCACGATGACTGCTCCGACGCCCAGGCTGACGACCGGGTCGAGCCATGACTTCCCAGTGAATAGGATCGCGATGCCGGCGAGTACGACGCCCAGCGACACCACCGCGTCCGATAGCATGTGCTGAAATGCGCCGCGGATATTGATGTCGTGGTCTCTCCCCGACATGAATAGCAGCGCCGCCAGACCGTTGACCACAATGCCAATCGCCGCCACCACCATCACGGTCTGGCCTGCGACTGCGTGCGGGTGGCGAAGCCGTTGAAGCGCCTCCCACGAGATCCCACCCACTGCGACGAGTAACAGGATCGCGTTGCCGAGCGACGCAAGGATCGAGGCGCGCCTCATTCCATAGGTGTGCCGGGCGGTGGGTGGCCTTTGCCCAAGGATGAGAGCACCCCACGATAGACCCAGGCCCAGGACATCTCCCGTGTTGTGCCCTGCATCAGATAGCAGGGCGAGCGAGTGCGCGCGCAACCCATACACGACCTCCACGACAACAAACAGGAGGTTTAGACCGATTCCGATCGCGAATGATCTCGAGGTCGCGGGGGCTGTGTGGCTATGGCCGTGTGCGTGCATGTCGCTTCCTCACGATGCGAGTGCGGGTCACTCGGTAACGCTCTCAATCCGCGAAGGAGTGGCCGTTCGGTGAACTAGCCGGTAGAAGGCAGGCAGAACGACAAGCGTCAGGAGCGTAGACGATACGATTCCGCCGATCACCACCGTCGCGAGCGGCCGTTGTACTTCCGCCCCAGTTCCCGTGGCGAACGCCATGGGGACAAATCCAAACGAAGCGACCAGCGCGGTCATGAGAATCGGCCGCAGCCGTCGCGTGCAG
Source organism: Candidatus Eiseniibacteriota bacterium (assembly GCA_031366795.1). Lineage (GTDB taxonomy): Bacteria > Eisenbacteria > RBG-16-71-46 > RBG-16-71-46 > RBG-16-71-46 > JANLWK01. The sequence continues at coordinate 11,677 of JANLOX010000416.1, forward strand.
CCATCCAGGATGGCGAGATCGACGTCCAGCCCATCCGCGACCCGTTGCCGGACAAAGGACAGTAAAACGAGGCCATTGAGGACGGCCACGCCCGAGAGCGCAATGAAGCCGATTCCTGCGGTGATCGAGAACGGCATGTGGCGCCCCGCCAGCGCGAGCACGCCCCCGGTCAGTGCCAGCGGGACGCCACTGAACACCACGAGCGCGTCGCGCAGTGAGCCGAAGGCGAGAACGAGGAACAAGAGAACCAGCGCGAGCGCCATCGGCACGACGATCGCGAGCCGGTTGCGAGCAGTCACCAGATTCTCGAACTGGCCACCCCAACCCAGCCAGTAGCCAGCGGGGATCGGGACCTTCGCGTCGACCACCCGCCGGACATCGGCAACAAATGAAGCAAGGTCGCGACCCCGGACATTGGCCTGCACCACGACGCGCCGCTTGCCGTTCTCGCGGCTGACCTGGTTCGGCCCTTCCTCGAGCCGGATGTGGGCGACGGCGCTCAAGGGCACGAACTCAATGCGTGATTCAGCGAGTGCCCCGGAGCCGTCATGGCCATGGCCCGCGATCGGAATCGGCAACTGTTCGAGTGCCGCCACATCGCGCCTCGATTGCTCAGGCAAGCGGACGACGATAGGAAAACGCCGGTCGCCCGTGAACAACTCCCCCGCCTGCGTGCCACTGAGGGCCGTTCGCACAACGTTCTGAACGTCCGCGAGATTGAGTCCGTAGCGAGCCACCGCACGGCGGTCGATGTCGATTGCGAGTGTCGGAAGCCCAGTCACCTGCTCGACCTTGACATCGGTTGCGCCCGGCACGGCTCGCACGATGCGCGCGATGCGATTCGCAGCGGTCAGCATCGTGTCGAGGTCATCCCCGAACACCTTGATCGCGAGATCGCTTCGCACCCCGGCGATCAGCTCGTTGAAGCGCATCTGGATGGGCTGAGTGAACTCGTACGCGTTCCCCGGGAGCACCGAGAGCCGCCGCTCCATCTCCTCCACCAGTTCGGCCTTCGGTCGCTTGGGATCCGGCCATTGCCGGCGGGGCTTCATGATCACGTAGGTATCGCCAGTGCTGATGGGCATGGGGTCGTTCGCGACCTCGGCGGTCCCCAGGCGCGCGAAGACTTCTCGCACCTCAGGCATGGCGGCGATCACGGCTTCGACTCGGTGTTGCATGATCACGGCCTGATCCACACTGATGCCGGGCATGCGTACGGGTTGGATGAGGACATCCTGCTCATCGAGCGTCGGCACGAATTCGCCACCGAGACGCGTGGCGAGGATTGCGCACAGCACCAGCAGCACAGCGGTGCCTGCCAGCACCGACGTTCGGTGAGCCAGCGACCACCGCAGCACCGGCACGTAGACATGGCGGACGCGACGCACGACCGGGCTCTCCGTTTCGGCGAGCCGTCCGCGGAGCAGCAGCGCGGCCATGGCCGGCACGAACGTGAATGCGAGCAACAGCGCCCCGGTAAGCGCCAGCAGCACCACCTCGGCGAGCGGGCGGAACATTTTCCCCTCGACCCCGGTGAGCGTAAGGATCGGGAGGTAGACGACGAGGATGATGGCGGTACCGAACAAGGTCGGCCGGGCCACCTCCTGCGCGCTGGAGTAGCTGTGGGCAAGTCGCTCAGGGAGGGTGAGCACGCGGCCCACTTCCTGTTGGTGCTGGCTCAGTCGACGCAGGATGTTCTCGACCATCACCACCGCACCGTCGACGATGATGCCGAAGTCGATCGCTCCGAGGCTGAGCAGGTTGGCGCTCACGTGGCCTTGCACCATTCCCGTCACCGCGAACAGCATCGAGAGTGGGATCACCAACGCCACGATAAGGGCGCCCACCCAGTTCCCGAGCAGCGCGAACAGCACGGCGATTACGAGGATCGCGCCCTCGAGCAGATTCTTGCGCACCGTCTCAAGCGTGGCGTCGACGAGTCGTGTCCGATCGTAGACGGGCCTCGCCACGATCCCGGGCGGTAGCGAGCGGTTGACCACACTCAGGCGTTCGCCGACCCGTTTCGCAACGGCGCGGCTGTTCTCGCCGAACAACATGATGGCCGTGCCGATGACCGTCTCGGATCCGCGGCTGGTCGCCGCACCGGTGCGCAGTTCCTGGCCCAGTCCGACCGTGGCAACATCGCCAACATGGATCGGCACGCCGCTTCGAGTCGCGACGACGACCTGCTCGATGTCGTCTGGCGACGACAGTCGCCCATCGGTATGAACGAGGTACTGCTCGCCCTTGTGGGGCAGGAACCCTGCGCCGACAGCCTGGTTGTTGAGTTCCACAGCAAGCAGCACATCGCCCAGTGTCAGGCCGTAAGCCCGCAACCGAGCGGGATCGGGCTGTACGTCGTACTGCTTCCTATACCCGCCGATGCTGTTGACCTCGGTTACACCGGGCACGGTCCGGATCTGCGGCTTGATGATCCAGTCTTGGATCTCGCGAAGGTCAGTGACGGTGTAGGTTGTGCCGTCAACCTTGCGGGCATCGGGCCGCGCTTCGACCTCCCAGTGGAAGATCTCGCCGAGCCCGGTCGCGATCGGACCCATCTTGGGCTCGGCAATGCCGCGCGGAAGGCTCTCCCGCGCGTCTTGCAGACGTTCATTCACGAGTTGCCGTGCAAAATAGATGTTGGTGCCGTCGTGGAACACCACCGTCACCTGTGAGAGTCCGTAGCGCGACAGCGATCGAGTTTCCGCGAGGCCGGGCAGGCCCGCCATCGCGGTTTCGATCGGATACGTGACCTGTCGCTCAATTTCGAGCGGCGGCAAGCCCTCGACGATCGTGTTGACCTGAACCTGCACATTGGTGATGTCCGGCACGGCGTCGATGGGAAGACGACGGAGACTGAACAGTCCAAGTGCCGCCACAGCCGCAGTCGCGGCCATCACCGCCCAGCGATGGACGACCGAGAAGCGGAGTGTCCGTTCGAGAAATGTGCGGGCTTCCGGCAAGCGGGTGTCAGTCCTCATCGCCGCCCGCTTTCTTTTCGAGCTCCGCCTTCAGCCAGAAGGCATTCCGCGTAACGATGCGCGCGCCGCGTTCGAGTCCCGAAACAATCTCCGTCGTCGTTCCGTCGCTTCGGCCCAGCGTGACGGGTTGGACCTCGAACCCGGACGAGTCGGCGCGGAACACGGCGGAGCCCGTGCCGACGCGGACAATTGCGTCCTCGGGTACGGCAACCGGCACCGTGACGCGTTCGATCACGACCACTGCGGTCACGAGCCGTCCGGGCTGCCAGCGGCCATCGGGATTCGGAAGCACGACGCGCGCGTAGGTGGTGCGCGTATCCACGTCGAGCAGCGGCCCGACGTAGCTGATCGTGCCGGTCGCCGAGATCGCGGGCCCACCATCCGTCCGCACAAGGACGCGTTGGCCCCGGTGAATCCTGCCCAGGTGCTGCACATAGATTGGGAAGTCGAGCCACACGCTCGACAGGTCCGCGACCGTGTAAAGGACCGACGCAGGGTCTACTGCTGCTCCCGGGCTCGTTGGGCGAGCGACGATCGTTCCACTCATCGGCGCGGAAACGATGTAGCCACTGAGGCTCTCGTTGCTCAGGATCTCGGCCAGTGGCTGGCCACGCGAGACGCGGCTGCCGAGCGCCGCGTTCAATGTCGTCACGCGGCCTGGATAGGTTGGACGCACATCGACGCTGCGCTCGGCGTTTAACTTGATTTCGCCCGGCAACTCCAGCGTGACGTCGATCGGCTGCTCCCCCGACTTGCCGATGGTGATCCCGGCGCTGTCGACCGCCTCGGGTGACAGCGAGATGATTGCTCCGCCATGTGCTCCCATGCGCGGCGAAGCCTCGGGCTCTGCGACCTCGGCCGCCTGCTTCGCGCAGCCGGAAACGGCCAGTGCCAACGCGAACAGGACGGCTGTCACCAGAGTGGTTCGTTGTGGGCGGTTCATCGCCCCTCCTTGGGGGTGAGAAGCCCAATGCCCGCCAGCAGCTCGAGCCGCAGTTGTGCTCGCAAGAGATCGGCCTGTGCATCGATGATGGCGAGCTCGGTTTCGAGCAGATTGGATTGTTCGGTAACGAGATCGGCGTAATTCGACCGACCGGTTCGATAGCCACGCAGCAATTCGTCGACGATCTGCGCCCGGGCAGGTAGGGCGCGAAGACGGAGGGTGTCGTAGCGAGCAGCGGCGGCCTTGACGCGCTCTGTTGCGGCGGCGAAGGCTACCTGTAGTTGCTGCTCCGTCGCCCGTCGTTCGGCGGTAGCCGCATCGAGATCGCGATGCGCCGCAGTGACACCGCCGTTCCCTCGGTTCCAGAGGGGAAGCGGCACTTCCGCTCCAATCAGGAATCCGGTGCCCGATACTTCTTCGAGGTGGCGCACGCCGCCCGACAACGTGAGGTCGGGCCTGCGAGCTGCTGCCGCCGCATGCACGCGGGCGGATGCGAGTGCTTCGGCAGCCGAGGCCCGAGTGAGCTCGGGGTGTTCCGAAAGCCGAGGCTGCGATCCCGCGGTGTCGCTGGGCACCACCTGATCCGACGTGACCAGGGAGTCGAACGTGGCAGTCACAGAGCCCCAGCCCAGCGCGAGCTCCTGCCGAGCGACAGTCAACTCCGACTCGGCGCGCTGCCGCTCCACCGCCTGCGTCGTCGCTCGACTCTCCGCACGGAGGATGTCCAGGCGTGGTGACGCGCCGGCCTGGAATCGCTCGGTCGCCGCATGGATGGCTTGCGCGGTGAGCGCTTCGCCTTCCTGCAGTCGTCCGAGTCGAGCCTGAAGCGACCACGCTGCAATGAATCGGTCGGCAGCCAGCGCCAAGCCTTCGCGCTCTACAGTGTTCGCCTCCGCACTCGCGAGCCTGGACTCCGCTTCGGCAGTGCCCGCGCGGGCGCTTCGGTCGCCTCCGATCTCGAGCACCTGGCTGATGGCCATCGTGGCCTCTCGACGGCTTCCTCCGAATTGCCCGCCAAAGTTCTCCTCCGTGGCGTTCAAGGTCGGATTCGGGCGACGGCCCGCGTCCGCGATCCGTGCGCGCGCCGCCTGAGCCCGCAGCCGGGCCGCCTGCAAGGTCGGCGCGTATCGGCTCGTGAGCCCGAGCGCTCGCTCCAGGGTCAGCGGACCGGTAACGGCAGCGATACTGTCCGGCAGAATCGGTGCTGCGATCGCCGTGGCCTGCAAAGACGTACTGGCCACAAGAATGACCGCGCAACGGCAGCCGGCTCTCGTGAGTGAGAGCACGGAAAGATCTCCTTTGAGCTGGGGGGCTGATCATGGGCACACGGGTCCGTGCGCCGGCTCAGATCCGGGCAGCTCGAGAGATCAACAGCGGAGAATTGGGAGTCGTCTTCCCGGAGGTTCGCCGGCCCAGAACAGCCGGCGCCCGACAACAGGAGCGGCAACGGCTGGTTCGCATGAAGGGACGTGCGGCCTAGATGTCATCAACGCAGTGCACGTCGGGGGCGTGGTGCTGCATGAAGCGGTGAACACCTCGTCCCGACAGGGCCCACACTGGGCTGTCCCGGCCACGCCAATCGCTGCCGCAGATTCGCGCGCTGGCAGCTCCATGCATGCGCAGAATCCCGGCTCCAACCTCGCCACGCCGTCTGTGGAGATACAGACAGAACCGCCGGCCAGCGGAGGCATGACGATAAGCACTTGGAGGAGCGCGAGCAATCGGAAGAACCGCTTCGAAGCGGGCATAGGCTCGCGACAGTCGCGGAAATGCTGGCCCGGGTCAAGCGCTTGGCGATGGCGATTGTCGCTCCTGCGCTGGATTCCATGAGCGGGTGCAACAACATTTCGCCATGTGACGAAATCACCAAATGAGGAACGCATATACGCCACTTTGAGCTGGCTGTGAGCGCCGTCGGGGACCTGATTAGTCGCTGAATCCCCAAGCGAAGCCGGTGCCTGATCTCCTGCACGGCGCGCTCGACGGGACCCGGCAGGGATCGCCGACCGCTTCTCGATCAGGCCGAACGTCCTGCTCGCTGAGTTAAACGATCCTGCCGCTCGGCCCGAGTCAGGCTCGCACGAATAGGCGAGGACTCTTGCGGAGCTTCTCCGCACACATGGAAAGGATCACCGCTCGGAGACCTCAGGTTGTTCGAATCGCCCGAATCTTAGCGCGAGGGTCGGCAGCACGAGGAGGCTGAGCAGCGTGGACGTCACGAGTCCGCCGAGGATGACAATCGCCATCGGACCCTCGATCTCTCGCCCTGGCGCTCCGCTGCCGATGGCGAGCGGCAACAGCCCCAGAGCGGTGACCAGTGCGGTCATCACGATCGGTGCGAAGCGCTCAGCCGCCCCGCGGAGCGCCGCTTCCGGTCCCCAGGCCATGCCCTCGTGCGCCACGATGTGATCGTAGTGCGAGATGAGCATGATCGAGTTACGGGTGCTGATGCCGAACAGCGTGACGAAACCGACCAGTGAACCGACAGAGAGCCATCCGCCGGTGAGGAATACAGCGAGCACGCCACCGACCAACGCGAACGGCAAATTCGCTAGCACAAGTGCCAGGTTCCGCCCACTCCGGAACACGATTGCCAGGAGCAGCACGATCCC
>JANLOX010000427.1:0-3904 GCA_031366795.1 Candidatus Eiseniibacteriota bacterium
AAGCTGAGCCTCTCCAAGCGCTTACGCAGGAGGATATTGTAGAAAACCGCAGCGGTGCCGCCGATGGCGAAGCTGAAAATGATGCTCTCGATGTCGAAGCCGGTCCTTTGCGCCAACTCGAACAGGCTCGGCGGGTTCCAGTATTCCGGTACAAATATCGGTTCGGTCAGCCCGAATGGAGCCATGAAAATGCTTGCCCACCACATCGAGACCCGATGCTGCGGGAATAGCACGTACAGCATAATCCACGGCAGCAGGAATGCGCTCGACCAGACCAGCCACACGTAGTGATCAGTCATGATGGGAATTGTTGATGCGCCCCGGTCATAGCTTGATGCGGTTAAGACGCAACGCGTTGGTGACCACGGACACCGAACTCAGCGCCATGGCGGCGCCGGCGAAGATCGGCGACAGCAGCAGCCCGAACACCGGATACAGCACGCCGGCGGCAACCGGGATGCCGAGCGCGTTGTAGCCAAATGCGAAAGCAAGGTTCTGTCGAATATTGCGCATCGTCGCGCGCGACAGCGCCGCTGCACGGGCGATACCGCGCAGATCGCCTTTGACGAGGGTGACGCCGGCGCTTTCCATGGCAACATCGGTGCCGGTGCCCATGGCTATGCCGACATCGGCTTGCGCCAGCGCCGGTGCATCGTTGATGCCGTCACCCGCCATCGCGACCTTGCGCCCTTCGGCCTGCAGGCGTTTGACATGCCCCGCCTTGTCTTCGGGCAGCACTTCTGCCAGCGCCTCCTCTATCCCGAGTTGCCGCGCAACGGCTTCAGCCGTGCTGCGTGAATCACCGGTGAGCATCACGATGCGCACGCCCGTTCGTTTGAGTGCCTCGATTGCCTCCGGCGTGCTGTCCTTGATCGGATCGGCCACCCCAGCGATGCCAGCGGCAAACCCGTTCACAGCGAAGAACATCACCGTCTTGGCTTGCGCACGCCAGGCCTCCGCGCGCACTTCCCACCGCTGCGTATCGACGCCGCGCTGCGTAAGAAAGCTGCGACTGCCCACGAGCACGCGCTTGCCGTCGATATCCGGTTGCACGCCGAGACCGTTTACGGCCTCGAATGCAGTGGCCGTCCCCGGCGTCAGGCCGCGCGCCTTTGCACCCTCGACGATCGCGAGCCCGATCGGGTGTTCGGAATGCTGTTCTACTCCTGCGACGAGTGCAAGCGCTTCATTTTCTGGAATGTCCTCGCCGATGAATTCAGTCAGCGCGGGATGGCCGAGCGTGAGCGTCCCGGTCTTGTCCACGACGACCGTGTCGATGTCGCGCATGCGCTCGATCGCTTCGGCATTGCGGAACAGGATGCCTGCGCGCGCGCCTTGTCCCATGGCAACCGTCATCGAGATGGGCGTAGCGAGACCAACGGCACAAGGACAGGCGATAATCAAGACCGCGATCGCGTTGAGAAACGCGTACCCGAATTTCGGCTCCGGACCGAAGAACCACCACGCGAGGGCCGTCACGATGGCGACGACTACCACGATCTGGACGAAATACGCCGCAATGACGTCGGCGAGCCGCTGGATCGGCGCGCGCGTACGTTGTGCTTCTCCCACCATGTGAACGATACGTGCCAGCAGCGTGTCCGCACCCACCCGCTCGGCGGATAACCAATGAACCATTGCCGTTCACGGTTGCACCCGTGACCTTACTGCCGGTAGCCTTGGCCACCGGCACGGGTTCGCCGGTGATCATGGATTCGTCCACCCTGCTCGTTCCCTCGAGTACGGTGCCGTCCACCGGCACCTTCTCGCCCGGCTTCACGCGCAGGCGGTTGCCGACAGTAAGGGCCTCCAGCGCTACCTGTTCCTCGGTACCGTCGTTGCGCAAACGCCAGGTGAGCTTGGGCGCGAGCTCCAGCAATTGTTGAATCGCCTGACTGGTCTTGCCCATCGCTCGCAACTGCAGGAAGTCGCCCAGTATTACCAGCGTCACAATTACGGCAGCGGCCTCGAAATAAGTGCCCACCGCGCCGTCGTGCTCGCGAAACTCCTGCGGGAACAGGTTGGGGAATAACACTGCAGCGAGGCTGAACAGATAGGCCAGCCCCACCCCCAACCCGATCAGCGTGTACATGTTGAGCGCACGATGTACCAGCGAGAACCAGAACTTGCGCAGGATCGGCCAGCCGACCCACAGCACGACTGGCGTGCCGAGCACAAATTCGATCCAGCCGCGTGGCCGTGGCCGAAGGCCAAACAGATCATGGAATCCGATCATGGGCGACATCGCGAGCACCACCAGCGGGATCGACAGAGCGACTCCGACCCACAGCCGCCGCGCGAGATTTCGCAACTCGGAATCGTCGGCTGGGCCTGCGCCTGTGCTCGCGATCGGCACCAAAGCCATGCCGCAAATCGGGCAATCGCCCGGTGCATCGCGCACGATTTCCGGGTGCATTGGGCAGATATAGACGGTTTCCGGCGGCACCGCGCCCGCGACGACGGGCTTTGCATGGTCGCCACCCGGAGAATCCCCCGTTGTTTGAACGTGGGGATGCGCGTGTTCGGGCCGCTTGGTGTCACCAGCTTGCGGCGTGCCAATGTACGCGGACGGGTTTGCGTCGAATTTCTTCTTGCAACCAGCGGAGCAGAAATAATGATTGCTCCCCTCAAACACGCTGTTGCCTGCCGCGGTTCGCTCGTCGACCTGCATGCCACCTACCGGATCAGTTACCGTAGCCTTACCTCTATTCCTTATTCGGATGTCGCGTTATCTGCTTTACCGCCGCGACAAGCGACTTTCGAAAACGTTTATTTGCCCAATGGCTTGAAGGTGGTCAGCCCGAGGCTCTCCCAATCCTGCATACCGCCGCGATACCAGAGAATTTTGCGCGACGGATAGCCAATTTTCAGTAGATCCTCGATCGTGGTCGATGACTGTCCGCACCAAGGGCCATTGCAGAACAACACCAGCGTTTTGGCACCATTGAAATTCCAGAAGCCCTCATCCCGCTTGACGTTCAGTTGGTTTTCCAGAATTTCCCGCACGGAGGACGGATCCGACTTGCCGATGTCAAGTGTGTTCCACGGGATGTTCACCGTCCCGGGGATGATGCCCTTTTCTACCCAGGCCGGCGTACGCGAGTCGATCACCATCATTGACGTATCGCCGTCGCTTATTTTCTTGAGAAAGTGCAACACTTCCAACTCACTGATGGTTTTCACGCCAGGCGCCAGCTCACTGGGCTGAATGCAAAATGGCGGGCATTTGCGCGAAGTCCTGGCGAAATCCGGATTGACAGAGTTGCTCTGATTCTGATTGCGCATGATCGTGACCTTCCGGCCATGATGCATCACGTCCACCGACGCGAGCGCGGCGGTGATGTTCACCTCCAGAGCCGGCGCTGCGCCTGCCACAAACAACTCGGTCGACAGTGCGGTTGAAGAAGGCGGTTGGTAGTTCTTCACGCCTTGAGGCTCGCGCAGACCCGCTGCAGAAGTGCCCGTACTTCCTTGCCGAGGGCATGCACTTCGGGTTTGTCGACCAACTGCAACACGGCCTCGGGATCCATGAACGAAACCGTTATGGATCCATCGGCTTCTTCGCGCACGACCACGTTGCACGGTAGTAACAAGCCGACGTCGGCGTCGGCCTCGATCGCGCGGTGCGCGAGCGGGGGGTTGCATGCGCCAAGTATGCGATATGGCCGGCGTTCGATATTGAGCTTGGCTTTCAGCGTCGCCTTAACATCGATATCGGTGAGTACGCCGAATCCTTCCTTTTTCAGGGCCTCGGTGACTTTCGCGACGGCGGTATCGAACGGTACCTTTAGCTGAGTACTGAATGCGTACATGAATCGACTCCTTTTAAGTGGCGGAACTATAGGTTGGGCGCTGCGATTTCATTTGAGTTGCCACCGGAATGGCGATCACTTTTTACGAATGA
>JANLOX010000447.1:0-35422 GCA_031366795.1 Candidatus Eiseniibacteriota bacterium
CGCGCGCTGCCCCATGCCGATCGGGCACAGCAGGTCGATGATGCGTGTCTCGATGCAGCGGTCCTTGGACTCCAGCATCAGCTTGCGCTCGGGATAGAGCGGCGTGAGGTTGTCGAACAGGACCTTGGCCTTGCCGATCTCCGGGCTTTCGAAGTTCACGGCCTCGACGCGCAGCAGCGCGAAGTAGCGCTCGCCTTCCTTGGGCGGCCGCACCTGGCCCGACACGGTGTCGCCGGTGTGCAGGTCGAAGCGCTTGATCTGCGAGGGCGACACGTAGATGTCGTCCGGCCCCGGCAGGTAGCTGTAGTGTGGCGAACGCAGGAATCCGTAACCCTCAGGCAGGATCTCCAGCACCCCCTGGGCGAAAATCAGGCCGTTCTTCTCGGTCTGCGCCTCGAGGATCTTGAACGTCAGCTCCTGCTTGCGCAGCCCGCTCGTGCCCTGGATCCCAAGATCCTGTGACACCTGGAGCAGCTCAGCCATGGTCTTGGTCTTGAGCTCCTGGAGCTCCATCGTGGTCTGGATGGTCTGGCTTTCCATCGCGAATGCGCCTCTCGAGGGGCTGTTGGGTCTGCCGGCTCGCGGTCCCGTGGTGAGAGAGACCGCCTTGGATTTTAAAATCCTGAGGATGTCCGGGCCCGTGGGGTGTGGGTCGCCGGGATAACAAACTCGATTGGGTCGAGCGTGATTAAGAAGGAGTTTGGGAAACTCTCTTTTGGAACTGGAAATCCGGACTCTGAGCGGAGTCGTCGGAGGCGGCGAAGCCCGGGGTGTTGGAGCACGAGGGGCTGCAGACTCTTGGCTGGGCGGCGCGAAGCGCTGCGCCCAATACCTACTATACTAAGGCTAGGGGGAGACCTTCAGGCTGTCAAGGGGGTAGTCTCGAATTTGGCGCCCAAAATACATCACTCCGCCCCGGGCCATGGGTTCGCGGCGGCCGGCTCAGGGCCGGAGCGAAATGGGCTCGGAGCTCTGCCGGTGCACGTAACGCCATATCCCGAGCGGGTCCAGCCAGACCGTGACCTGGCTGCGATGCATATTTTGGAGGCCCGAATTCTGCGCCTGCGGAATATGCGCGTCGTCGTACCGCGCGCCGCCCAGTGACCCCAGCGGCAACGCCACGCCCCAACCCCAAGTGTCCCCGTCGATCTGTCCCTCGAGATCTTCATAGTGGCCACGCCGGTAGGTGAGCACGTTGGCGATCGTGATCTCGCCGCCCGAGCCTTCGGTGTGGTAACCGATAACGTGCAGTGCCCCGATGTCGTCAACGTCGGCGGATCCCGAAACGCTTACCCATGGTGTAAGTCCCGCGATCAACTCACGCTTCAGTTTGCCATGAGTGGCACGCGGCTCCCACGGCCAGTGCCCAGCATCGATGCGACCCGCGGTGCCATGCCGGTGCTGACGCGTCACGGGGGACGCTTGATCGGCGCTGATAAACGTGACAATCGCATCATCGTTGTAGCTCAACACCGATTTTCCGTAGGCCACATCGATCCGGATCGGCGGAGCGCCCGGGCTCCGGAAGCCATCATACGGCGTCACGCGCGCGTGGAATCCCCAGTCGCGGGCATCCGTACTGCCTGTCCCATAGGCAGAACTCGGCGCCAGCGAGATAAGGACGTGTTTGAGATTGCCCCCGAACGAGGCATCGGCGTAGCGGCTCAGGTCAATATGCGGCTCAGGTCAATATCGCGGCCGTGGCCAATGCGCACCAGGCTTTCCAGCGTGCGCGCGACACTCACTCCCGCGCCGATCGACCTAACGCGCTCCCACGCATTGAACGTACCGGTGAAGTTGCCGGCCTCATCGCGCCCTTCGCTCGGGCCATAATCGAGCCGGACTCCACCCCCGCCCGCAGGCTTACCCGAGAGCACGAGGCCAGCACCACCGCCACCGAGCTCCAGTACATTGCTATTGAGGAACACATGATCGGACAACCCCGGCACGAGCTGCGTGTGCGTGTGGACGTAGCGCACGCCTTGCGCGTATCCCAACAGCGCGGGGTTGCCCCAGTAATTCAGGTCACCCCAGCTGAGCGCGTTGGATGCGCCACCCATCGCGGCGGAGCGGATCGAGAGATCGATATCCATGGAGCGGCCCGTGCCCTGCGCGCTCGCGAGCGGGGCGCTCGCGAACAGCACTACCGCCGGAACGAGCGCCAACGTGAACAGCAGGCGCAAGCGTTTCATGCGCGCCTACTAGTGCGCCACGCGCGAAATGGGCACGCGCACCGTGACGACCGGCGGATCCATCGTGCAGCCCACCAGGGGGCTGGTGGGTGCTGCCGCGACCTTCAGCGTGTCGTGCCCTGCCTCGAGCTTGATCGTCGCGAGCCGGATGCTGTCGAGCTTCGCCACGACCGCGCGCGGCCCGCGCACGTGAATGAAGGCAGGGCTCGCGGCCCATTCGCCACTCCACTGCGACCCCGCCGGCAGGCCACCGTCGATGCGCGCGGCGACCGGCACGTCGCGCTGGCCAATGCGGTCGATCTGCAGCTCGAGCATCTGCGGACCCTGGAAGCGCGACACCTCGAGCCCGACCTGTGCGACCATCGGCAGGTCCTGAACGGTGAGCCCACGCTGGAAATGCCCGGGGCCCACGCCGGCGAGCGACACCACGAGGCTGGGCTCCGCGATGCGCAGGCGGATCAACTGTTTGCCCGTGCCCTTGAGTTCAGCGGTTACGACGGTGGGTGACTGCGACACCACGGCCAGTGAGTCGTCGAGATGTGCGACCTTTACCGGGAACGACATCGTCAGCGTGGCGGGCCGGTCGGTGTAGACATGCAGGTACACAACGAGCGCCAGCAACAGCGCCACGAGCTTGAGCCCCACGTTTTCGAACAGCAGGCTGCGTATGAGGTTCATGAGATTTCCTTGCCGGCGTCTTCGGACGGCTCGGCTTCAGCGGCATCATCGGATTCACCGGGCGTACGCAGGCCGTGGCGTTCCATGCGTGAGTACAGTGTACGCCGCGTGAGCCCCAGCAGTCGCGCGGCCTGGCTCTTGTTGCCGCCGGCGCGTGCCAATGCCTTGAGGATCAACTCCCGCTCGAGCACTTCGAGCGACAGCCCTTCGACGGGAATTTCCGGCACCCACGCCGGGCCCCCCGCCGCCATGGGGCCGCCGGAGCGCAGCGCTTCGGGCCGCGCGAACGACAGGTGCTCCGGGCCGACCGGATCGCTGCCCGCGAGGATCAACGCGCGTTCCAGCGTGTGCTCGAGCTCGCGCACGTTGCCGGGGAAACCGTAGCGCTGCAGCGATTCCATGGCAATGGGCGTGAGCTTATCGGCCGAGGCGCCATGCCGGCGCATGATGAACTCGACGAGTTGCGGAAGGTCGCTCATGCGCTCGCTGAGCGAGGGCAGCCGGATCGGGAACACGTTGAGCCGGAAGAACAGGTCCTCGCGGAACTGGCGCTGGTTGACCATGTCCTCGAGCGGGCGATTGGTCGCCGCGAGCAATCGCACATCGACGGTCATCGGCTGGTTGCCGCCGACGCGCGTGAAGGTCTTCTCCTCGATCACCTGCAGTAATTTCACTTGCAGCGCCATCGACAGCTCGCCGATTTCGTCGAGAAACAGCGTGCCGCCCTGGGCATCCTCGAAGCGCCCCGCCTTCTGGCGGATGGCCCCGGTGAAGGCGCCGCGCTCGTGGCCGAACAATTCGCTCTCGAGCAGGTTCTCCGGCAGCGCGCCACAGTTCACCTTGACCCACGGCCCACCGGCGCGGCGGCTGGCGAAGTGAATTGCGCGTGCGAACAGATCCTTGCCCGAGCCGCTGTCGCCGCGCAGCAGCACCGTCGAATCGGTGGCGGCGACCTTGCGCGCCAGCTCCACGGCGGCGCGCAAGGCGGGCGAGGTCCCCACGATGGTAGCAAGGCCCTCGCGCAACGTCGCCACGGTGCCGGACAGCCGCTCGTTGTCGGCCTCCAATCCCCGCGCGCGCGCAAACCGCTCCAGAATCGCGACGATCTCGTCGCGGAAGCTGCCTTCCTTGTCGACGTAGTCGTAGGCGCCCTCACGCAGCGCCCGGCGCGCGGTGTCCATGTTGGCGTAGGCCGTCATCAGCACCACAGCGACCGCGGGCCAGCGGCTCTTCACCTGCGCCAGCAAGGCCAGGCCATCGGGAGGCGCCATGCGCAGGTCAGTGACGACGGCGTCGAAACGGCCCGCCGCGAGTTGGGCGAGTGCCGCCGCACTGCCGCCCACGAACTCGGCTGCGTGACCGGCATCGCGCAGCGCGAGTGCGGTCAGTTCGGCGTTGCGGATCTCGTCATCGACGACCAGCACTCGCACCATCACTCCTTCACGCGTGGCAACCGCACCGTGCACGTCGTGCCGCATCCTTCACTGCTCTCGATCGCGAGCGTCCCACCCGCCGATTGCGCCAGGCGCCGCGCCAGGAACAACCCGAGACCCGAACCCTGGGGCTTGGTCGTCACGAAGGGTGTCGCGAGCCGCTGCAACAGTTCCCTGGGGATTCCTAAGCCCTCGTCCGCGATCTCGATTTCGATGAAACCCAAGGCGCTCCGGTCGGCAACCCGCACGCTGCCCCCCTCCGGCATCGCCTCGATCGCGTTGAGCAGCAGGTTCAAGTACACCTGCTTGAGCGACTCGGGATCGAGCCGGACAGTAGCCGAACCATCGCCCCCGCGCGAGCGTTCGAGCGTCACGCGGCGGGCGCGGAATTCTTCTTCGAGCAGCGCCAGCGTGGCCTCGAGTGCAGCCAACGCATCGCCATTTTCTCGCGGCGCCTGCTCGCCGCGCGCGAACTCGAGATAACGCGCGACGGTGCGCGAGAGGCGGTCGGATTCCTCGATGACGAACTGCGCCATCCGCTGCTGCTCGGCATCGCCGCGCTGCAGCCGCTCGGCGGAACCGCGAATGATGGCGAGCGGGTTCTTGATCTCGTGCGCCAACGTCGCCGTGAGTTGGCCCATCGCCGCGAGGTTCTCGGCGCGCGACAGGCGCCGCTCGAGCCGCGCAGCGGCGAAGGCGTTGCGCACCAGCAGTGCCGCGAACCCGGCGATGGCGGCGAGGCTCAGTAGCGCGATCAGCGAGAGACGGCGCGCCAGCGATTCGAGCGGGCCTAAGTACGCGGGCTCGGCCTCGACGGCGATGACGGCGATGGCGCGGCCGCCCTCGAGCACCGGGGCGAGTGCTGCGCGCAGCGTGACTCCATTATGCACGTATGCCGGCGATATCATCGCTTGCCCGCGCAGGGCGAGCGCGAGCGTGGGGCCTGCGAGCGTGTCGAGCGCGCTGGGGAAGCGCTCCGAGTCCTCGGCGAGCCGGGCATCCACCAGGGTCATGCGCGTGGTGTCGATCAACGAAGCGTTGGCGAGCCCGGTCGCGCTGCTCAGCGTCACCAGTTGCACCTGCACCGCGAGGTAGCCGCTGCCGTCTTCGCCCAGCAGGCGCGCGTCCGCGACGGTCTCGGGCGAGATCTGCGAGGCCGCGGTGCGCGCGACGCGGCCCAGCCGCGCCTCGAACTCGCCGGCCATCGCGTCATGCACGCGGACCCACGCCAGCCAGCACGCCGTGACGGTGACGATGGCAGTGGCGGCGGCCAGCAGCAGCGTGGTGAGAATGGTTCGCCTCAGCGTCGCCCTCCCTGCGCCCCGTGACTGCGGGGCCTCGAGGCGGACACGTCAGCGCTCGAGGCGGCCGATGACGACGGTGATGTTGTCGTTGCCGCCGCGCTGGTTGGCCAGCGCGATGAGCTGCTCACACGCAATGTTGAGATCGGGGCCCGAGGCGATCCGGGCGATCTCATCGTCCTCGACGAGCGTGTGCAAGCCGTCGCTGCATACCACCAGCGTGTCACCCGTCCGCAACGGGTCATCGACCTGCGCCACGTCGACATCGACTTCAGCAGCGACGCCGACACTGCGCGTGACGACATTGCGGCGCGGATCGACCTTCGCCTGCGCAGGCGTCAGGTGCCGGTGCTCGACCAGCTGCGCCACCAGCGAGTGATCGTGCGTGAGCTGCTCGATCGCACCCTCGCGCACGCGATAGGCGCGGCTGTCGCCGACGTGCGCGAAGAACGCGGCTTCGCCCTGCACCACGACGGCGGTGCAGGTGGTGCCCATGCCGCGCATCTCGGGATGGGCGCGGCTGTGCTCGTGAATCACATGGTTGGCGGTCTCGACCGCGTGTTCGAGATCATCGAGCACGCTGTTGCCGCCCTCGCGGTAGGTCTCGAGCACGCAATCGATGGCGAGCTGGCTGGCGACCTCGCCCGCCTGCGCGCCGCCCATGCCGTCGGCGACCACGAGCAGCACGCCGCGCGCCTCGGCATCGGGGTCATCAGGCCTCCACACCGCAAAGCGGTCCTCGTTCTGCGACCGCTTGAGGCCGACGTCAGTACCCGCGCCTACGCGAACCGGCATGCGGCAGTTCTCCGGAATCAGGAATCCACGCCGGCCGCGGTTGAGCGGGGTCGCCAACGCGAACCCTGCCACTCTCCCACCCGCCGGATCAGTTGAGCGCGACCAGGCGTCGAGTGAACGTCCGGCCCGCGACCTCAAGACGATAGTAGTAAACACCCGCGCGAACCAGTGCACCGGTTTCGTCGCGCAGGTCCCACGCCGTCGCGTGAACTCCCGCAGCCTGCGTTCCGCTGACCAGCGAGCGCACGCGCCGCCCGCCCACATCGTAGACGGCAAGGTTCACCAGGCCGTCCACGGGCATCGCGTAATCGATGCGCGAGCGCGTCGCCGCGGGGTTCGGCGCACCGGCACCGAGCGCGTACTCGAGCGGTTGCACTGCGACGCCAAGCGGTGGCGTGCCGTTGACGACGATCTGGAGGAAGCCCGCGGCACCCCAATTGCCGAGCGCGTCGCGGCCGCGCACCCACAGCCGGCGGTTGCCCAGTGCGAAGTTGGAAGTCGTGAGCGCGGCGCTGACCGCCACCGTCGGCGTACCGAAGCTCCCGCTCATCGCCGCACCCTGACCGGCCACGGCGGGCGAATCGCCGTACGACCACTCGGCGGCGACGACCGCGGCGCCGCCACTCTTGGCATCGCTCACCGTCGCCGACAAGGTCGCGGCCTGCGTGACATCGATGGGGTTGGGCACCGAATGCACCGAGCCGGCGACTACCACCGGCCCTGCCACGTCAGCGCCCGCGCGATTGAGGGTGAACACCGCATCGCTCGGATCGGTGGTCGACAGGTTCGGCGTGCCGGCATCGGTGACGCGAACGCGCACCAGCGCCTGCGACGAGTTGGGCACTGACGCAAGGCTCCAGGTGTAGGGCGAGACTCCCGGGGCGGCGGTAATCGGGGTCCACGATGCGCCGCCGTCCAGCGAGTACTCGATCGCGCGCGAGGCCACGCCACCGGGCACCGTTTCGGTCCAAGCGATGTTCACACTGCTCGAGGTGACGACTTCGCCGCCATTCGGTGAGGTTACGGCGACCGTCGGCTTGTCGCGTCCGATCAGCCATACCAGCGTCTTCTGCAGAATGTCGTTGCGCAGGGCCGAGGCCTCGTTGGCATTGTCGATCATCGCCCACTCGAAGTAGTTCGTGGCGAGCCGCGAGGTCTGCCCGCCCCACACACCTTGCGCGGCGCTGCCGAGTGGCGAGCCGCTCTCCCACCGGAAGCCGCAGTTGTCGGGGACGGGACTCCCGCTGATCCAGTCGTAGCTGGCGGTGCCGCTGCCCGGAATGGATGCCACCTCGTCACCGGCAGCACCCGACCGGTAGGGCGTGTAGGACAGCCCGCCGGCGTAGGCGCCACTGATGGGATCGGCAGCGATGCCGGTCAGGTCAGTCCACGCCGAAGGATCGGTCAGCCATTGTGTATGCAGGGTGCCCTGCACCCAGGCATCCGCCGCGGCGGTGTAGTAAGGGGAGCTCGGATCCGAATTCGCCCAAGCGACGTCGTGCCCGTTTACCGTGAGGCGGCCACCGCCATTGAGGTATGCGGTGATCGAATCACGCGCGGCGTCGGAGAACGGCGGGTAGTGATCGATACCGTTCTGCCACCACACCGCGCGGTAGGAACGCATTCCGTTCGTGTTGTTGCCGAGTTGCGGTGCCGCCGAAAGGTTGCCCGACCACAGGTCGTAGCTCCATCCCGTCGCGGCGAGCGCATTGGCATAGCGTGAGGCGCGCTCGTAGGAGTTGCCGTCATAGACGAGCAACAGGTCGGCGTGCACGCCGGGCGTGAAGCGGTAGTGGACCCCACCGTTGTCATCCCGCGTAACGTTGCCATTCAGGTCCATCGATTCGACATCGAAGTAGTACAACTGGTTCGAGAGGAGCCCGGTGATCACCTCCGAGTGCGACAGCACGGCGAGCAGGTCAAGCGTGGTGTATTGCCCGAGCGCCGGCGTCGTGCCGTAATAAATGGTCGAGTTGGCGCTCACGTTCGTGGTCCAGGTCACCACGGCCGCGCCGAGCCCCGCGCCCTGGGCGAACACATTGGTGATCATCGGCGGCTCGAGGCCCACCATCGCCTTGGCGACGATCGTGGCGCTCGGAGAGGCATCCATGTAGGTCGCCGTGATCTGGTCGCCGTTGGACACCTTGAGGATGTGATCCCCGACCGTGCCCGACTGCGGCGACAAGCCGATCGATCCGTTGAAAATCCCGTTCGATCCCGAAAGCACCACGGTCTCGCCCGCGGGCTCGGTGGGTGAGGCGATGTTCACGTTGAGCGGCCCGCTCGCGTTGGTATCGGTCACGCGCAGGTGCACGATGTTGCCCGAACCGTACGAGCCCTGGTCGAGCGCCAACGCGCCCGCGGTGCTGCCGAGCCCGCCCGTGATCACCAGCGCGTAGGCCTGCGGTCCCGCCGGGATGCTGGTGCCATTGACATGCACTGTCCATACACCCGTCGCGGGCGAAGTGATGCGGACGCACTCCTCGACATTGCGGTTATCAGCCGAGCCACCAGCGACCGAGACGCCGCCGGTGAATGCGTTGCCGATGAAGGCCGTGACCCCTTTGCTGACGGTGAGGTCGAGATTGTTCACCAACTGAACCGCGGCCAGCGGGCTGCCGGGATAGTCGGTCCACACCAGCGAGATTTTAAGCGGCTGGCTCGCATCGGTCACGTTGATGGAGTAGTCGATCGCCTGGCCGTTGCCGATGCCCAGCGTCTGGTCGATGAGCAGCAGACGGCGCGTGTCGCCCGAGAAGTACAGCACGCTGTCGGCATCGATACGGCCCCAGCCAATGTTGACATCGGGCGCGTTGAAGCCCGTCATCACATTGTTGCCAGAACCCACCACCATCGCCTTGAGCAACGCCGCCGAAGGCGCGAATGCATTGGCCGGCACCTTGGTACCCGTCGGGTACCAGCCTTCGGTCAGGTACTGGCGCATCAACGCGGCGCAACCTGCCGAAGCAGGGCACGCCATCGAAGTGCCGCTGAGCGAGGCGTAGGTCGAGTCGCCGGTCGTCGAGGAGACCACGCCGTTGCCCGGGGCGACGATGGTCGGTTTGGTGCGCCCATCGGCGCACGGGCCGCGGCTCGAGAACCCGGCCAATGAAGTGGACGAGGCACCGTTGCCGCTGGCGCCGACGCTGACGATGTTCTTAGCACTTCCCGGCGAACCCACCGTGGTGGCGCTGGGGCCGGCGTTGCCATTGGAATAGAAGATCAGGAAGTCGGGGTGGTTCCACATGAACTGGTCCACCTGCTGCGATTCCATTGTGTACGCGCCGGCGACGTCGCTGCCCCACGAGTTCGAAGCGATGCGCGCGGCGCCACCCGCGTTCCCGGCGTAGCCGGGCTGGAACAGGTCGTTGAGATCGGGTGGCGTGAGCAGGCCGGTGCCGAGCGCCGGCCCCGACATGTCGGTGAACCACAGCTTGGCGTTCTTCGCCATGCCGTCATTCGTGCTGGTGCCGTAGGCGTCGTTGTTGCCCGCCGCGGTTCCGGCGGTGTGGCTGCCATGGAAGGCGCCGTGATCGCCGAATGCAATCGTCACGTCATTCGTCGAGCGACCGTAGGCCAGCAACTTGCGGTGCGTGGGGTAGCTGCCGAAGGTGTTGATCGGCACCAGCGGATCTTTAAAGGCGATGTGCTGCGTGTTCAGGCCGGAGTCGGTGGTCATCACCACCTGGCCCTCTCCCTTGATCCCGAGGTCCCACAGGCGGCGGTTGTTGAGCACACCCGTCTGCACAATGCCCTGCGCGCTGGCGTTGTCCGTATGCGGCCCGACGAACGGCTCGATCCACGCCACGTCGCTGTCGAGCGACAGCGCGTCCACGCCGGCGCGCGTCAATTCGAGGCGCATCACTTTGTTGATGCCATTGTCGGACGATGCGAGGACGGTCGCCCCCGCCGCGCGCGCCGCAACCAGAGCCACCGTGAGGTCGGCGTCCGGAAACAACAGCACGCTGACGGTTTGGCGTGCGGTGGATTCGGTGGCGATGCGATTGCTCAACTTGTACGCCGGCTGGTAGGCGCCCACCCACGCGCCGGGAAGAGCGAGCGTCAAGGCACCGGCTGCGTTCATGCGCACGAGGAAAGTGTGGTCAGGCAGGTAGCTCACGACCTGTCCGCCCGAGGCGAGAATCGACCGGCTGGTCTGCGAGGGATCGGCATCGTCGTAGTAGACGAGATAGCTCTGGCGCTCGAGCGCCGCGGCAGCCGGCAGGCGTTTGGAGGCGGGCAGGGCAGGCTCGCCCTGTGCGGGATCGATGTCGTAACCGGAAGCCAGGTGCACCATGCGATGCGCCGAGGGCTCGGGCATGGCTCGACCGATCGTCGATACCGCTACCAGCGGGGACTGTTCCGACTGGTTCGAGAAGCGATGGATCACGAAGGCCGTGCGCACCGCGGACATGGTGGTACGGCCCGACTTGGGATCGCGGTCGGCGGCGGCCCACCACAGGCGCGTGTCGGAGGACAGGCTCTTGCCCAGATCTGACCATGCCACGACCGGCGACTCCGCGCGCACGACCCGCACGACTCCGGAAGCCGGAACGCTCGTCCAGCCAGTGGGGTCGAAGGGCTGTTCGGAGACGAGGAGAAAGTGTTCGCTCGTGCCGGGTGCCGGCGTCCAGGCGAACGTCAGACCCGCTTCGCTCAGCGTCGCGTCGCCATTCGGGGCGATCAGTTCCGCGCGATTGGAATCCGGTAGCGGGCGCGCTTGGAGCAGCGCCGGGGTGAGCAGCAGCAGCGCGATGACGAACAACGCCCACGGCCGCCCTGCATGAACGGCCGGCGCCGGCTTGCGCACAAACACCATGACTCCTCCTGAGCGGTGGATAGCAGGAAGCACTGGGAGTAGCGGACAGTGAGGATGGCATCGCGACGGCCGAACGGCCCCGTAAGGCAGGGAGTTCCGCCACGCCCGAGAGGGGGAAGCGTACCCGTTGAAGTATCTCAAACCTGCATGGCGACCGAAACCCAAAATCCCGGCTTGCCCCACGGGCGGCCGGGACTCGGGCTACATCCAAAACATCACAACCCGGGCAATCGCCCCATTGCGGGCTATCAGCGGACCGCCGCTTTGGCCTCCTGGCGCATCAGGTGGATCGCGTAGCCCTCGGCATCCTCGGCGGCCTCGCCGATCGTCTCGGCCACCGTCGGGTGCGCGTGAATGGCCTGAGCGAGCGCCTGGATATCGAGATCGGCCGCGATGGCGAGCGACACCTCGTGAATGATCTCGCTGGCCTTGGCCCCGATGATATGCGCGCCCAGCACCTGGTTGGTCGAGGCATCGGCGATCAGCTTCACGAACCCGGCGGTCTCGCCATCGGCAATGTTGCGGCCATGGGCGCGGAACGGAAACCGGCCGATCTTCAGCTCGCGGCCCTCGGCCTTCGCCTCGCGTTCGGTCAGGCCGACGCTGGCGATCTCGGGATTGGTGAACGTGGCCGCGGGCACCGCGCGCCAGTTCGTCTGCGCCGGATGCCCCGTGATGATCTCCGCGGCGGCCTTGCCCTGCGCCGAAGCGAAGTGCGCGAGCTGCTTGATGTCGGTGACGTCGCCGATGGCGTAGATGTTCGGCACCGAGGTCTGTAGCCGGTCGTTGACGACGATCTTGCCGCGATCGCCGCGCGCCACCCCCACGCTCTCGAGCCCCATGTCGGACGAGTACGGCTTGCGCCCCGTCGCCACCAGCACGCAATCGACCTCGATCGACTTGCCGCCGGCCAGCACCAGCGTGACCGCGTCGCCGGGTCCGTCCTTCACGCCCTCGACCTTGGTGCCGAGGTTCAAGTCGATCTTGTGTTTCTTCATTTCGCGCTCGAGCGTCTGCGCGATTTCATCGTCCTCGTTCGGCAACAGGCGCGGCAACATCTCGATCAGCGTGACCTGCGAGCCGATCGAGGCGAAGAAACTGGCGAACTCGGTGCCCACGACACCACCGCCGAGCACCGCGAGCCGCTTGGGCTGCGCCTTCAAGTCGAGCGCTTCCTGGCTCGTGACGATGCGCGTCCCATCGATCTTGAATCCGGGCGGCACACTCGAGGTGGCGCCCGTGGCGAGCATGATCGTCGTTGCCGACAGCTCGGTGCTGCCGCCCGCCGCTTGCGCGACCACCATGCGCGTCGCCGAAGTGAGTCGCGCCGTGCCGCGGAAGATCTCGATACCGCGGCCCTTGAGCAGGACGCCTACGCCACTGGTCATCTGCTTGACGACCTTGTTCTTGCGCTCCAACAGCCAATCCCAGCGGATCTTCGGCTCACCGACTTCGATGCCGTACTCCTTCGCGCGCTTGATCTGCTCGTACAAGTGCGCCGACACGACCCATGCCTTGGTGGGAATGCAGCCCCAGTTGAGGCAGGTGCCGCCGAGTTCGTCCTTTTCGACGACGGCGGTCTTGAGGCCAAGCTGCGCGGCGCGGATCGCGGCGACGTAGCCGCCGGGACCGGTGCCGACGACGATGAGATCGAAATGCTGGACGTCAGGCATGGAGGAGAGCTCGCGTTGGGGTCTTTAAACGATGAGGGATCACCCGCTTGGATGCCCGACTGTAGGAACGGTGCCGAAGTGGTGTCAATGGGCCGCCCTTTGCTGAAATTTGCGCGATTTGGCGGGCGGTTCAGGGTGTAGCCTTGGGCCGACGCGCCTGCCCCGCCGCACTCCCTCGGGGCGAACCCCCTCAGGAGGCCTCCATGTCGCCACGACCCAAGGCATTGATTGTTTGGATTGCCGTCGCCTGCCTGTTCGCATTCGCCACTGCGGTCTCCGCGAACTGTCCGCCCGGGCAACTGTATCCCAACTTCACGCTCCAGACGGCCGGCAACAGTCCCTTCGGCGTACTGGTGGCGGATCTCAATCGCGATGGGATCCCCGACATCGCGGCGGTCGACAATGGCTCGGCGGAGGTCGGCACCCTGCTCGGCGTCGGCAACGGGGCTTTCCAGACGGTCCGCACCTTCAGTGTCGGGCCGGGACCAGGACACGTCGCCGCCGCGGATTTCAATGGTGATTCGATTCTCGATATCGCCGTCAACAGCTCAGGCGGTGATGCGATCAGTGTGCTCCGCGGCAACGGTGATGGCACATTCCGTGTCCGCACGTTGGTCCCCGCCGGGCATGCGCCCTACGGTGTGGCTGCGGGCGACTTCAACTCCGACGGCAAGATGGATCTGGTGTCGGCGAATTTCCTCGGCAACAACGTATCAGTAATGCGAGGGGATGGCGCCGGGGGGTTCTCCCTCCCCGATTCGTTCCCGGCAGGGATCCACCCGTACTTCATCGCCACGGCGGACTTCAATGGCGACGGCATCCTCGACCTGGCCGTCACGAACCAGGATGGCAACGACATCTCGATCCTGCTCGGCAATGGCAGCTCCCGCCACGGCAACGGCACATTCGGCGCAGCGGTTCACTACAACACGGGCTTCTATCCCTACTCGCTGGCGATCGGCGACTTCAATGCCGACGGCATCGCCGACCTGGCCGTCGCCAACGGCGGTAGCGGCGACATTGTCGTGCTACGCGGCCTTGGCGCAGCGGGAGCCGGCAATGGCAGCTTCGCCCCGGGACTGAGCTATGGCACCGGCGGACAACCGCGCTCTGTGATCACGGGTGATTTTGACGGCGATGGCGTGCTCGATCTTGCCGTCGCCGACTACGGCGGTCTGGTCGAGGTGTTGCCCGGCCTGAAGACAGCAGGCGTCGCGAATGTCACGTTCGACCTGGCCCAGGTATACGGCGCCGGCAGCGGCGCGACGTTCCTCGCCCAGGGCGACTTCAATCGCGATGGCCTGCCCGATCTCGCCGTTGCCAACTACGGCACCACGGCGGTCGCGGTCTTGCTGCACGGCTGTGGCGCTCCGCCCCCGCCTCCGCCGCCGCCGAGTTCGCACGCGCCCACGTTGACGCGCGTGCGTGATGTTCCCAACGACCAGGGCGGCAAGGTGTTCGTCACCTGGCTGCACAGCGATCTCGACAGCACGGGCTTAAGCACCATCACGGGCTACCGCGTGTGGCGGCGCATCATGCCGGAGTCGTCCTCGGTGACTATCGGCGCGCCACATGGCGCACCCCTGTCGCTGCGTCCATTAACCCTGCTGACGCTCGCGCAGAAATCCGGGAACTCCACGACGGTCACGTTTTGGGAAGCGCTCGTGACGCTGCCGCCCGAAGCATTGCAGGGCTACGGCTATACCGCGCCGACGACACAGGACTCCATGGCGAGTGGCAACCCTTACACCGCGTTCTTCGTCACGGCGCTGACCCAGAACCCGGCGGTGTTCTACCCGTCCAACATCGACAGCGGGTTCTCCGTCGACAACCTGCCGCCCGCGGCACCCGGTGGCGCGAACGCGACCTTCACCCCGACGGCAACTTCGCTGCGCTGGAACTCGAATCACGAAGCCGATCTCGCCGGCTACCGCATCTACCGCACTCCCCACTCCGGGGGTGGCAACACCGTGTTGCTGCTGCCGCTCGCATTCACCAGCGACACGGCCTACTTCGATGCGAGCGGCGGGACGTCCTATTCCTATGGAGTGGCGGCCGTGGATCTCCACGGCGGCGAAAGCGCGCGCATCGTGCTGACGCCGTCGCTGGTCACGGAAGCCCTTGCCACGATCGCGTTGACGGAAGTGGATCCGAGTTGCGTGCATCTCGAGTGGTCCGGTAGTGCCGTCGCGGGCAGGCAGGGCGCGGTGTTCAGAAGTGAAGGCAATGACGCGTGGAGCCCTGTCGGAACCGCGACCGCCGCGGCAAACGGCCGGCTCACCTTCGATGACCGCAGCATCGTCGCCGGACGCCGCTACGGCTACCGGCTCGACCTGGCCGGCGGCGGGCTCGTCACTTCGGAAGTGTGGGTCAACGTGCCGCTCGGCGCCCTGGCGCTCGCGGGTGCCCGTCCCAATCCCTCGCGCAGTGGCGCGCTGAGCGTGGCGTTCTCGCTCGCCTCGGATGCTCCCGCATCGCTCGAGTTGATCGACATGGCGGGGCGACGCGTATTGCGGCGCTCGCTCACGGAACTTGGGCCTGGGCCACACGTCGTGGCCATTGAACGCGAGTCCCCGCTGCCGGTCGGGGTCTACGCGATCCGCCTGTCGCAGTCGGGCAGGACGCTGTCGACGAAGGCGGCCGTGGTAATGCGCTAGTTCTTACCTTTCATGAAGCAGGTCCGACTCCGCCCGGCGGGGAAGTTACCGCTACTTCCCTGCCGGGGCGGACTTCTGGGCCATGCGCTGCATCGCGGCGGTGATCGTGGCCTTGAACTCATCGCTCGGCGCATTCTCGAGCGCGTCGCGATAGTACTTCTGCGCCACCGCCGTCTCGCCGCGGCGATCGCTGACGATCCCCAGGTTGAACAGCGCGATCGGCTGGCGCGGGTCGATGCGCAACGCCTGGTGGAACAAGGCCTCGGCGTCGCGCGCGGCGCCGAGGTTGTAGTAGCAGACGCCCAAGTCGACCATCGGCGCCACCCGCGTCGAGTCGCGGCGCAATGCCGCCTTGTAGTGAATGATCGCCTCGTCCCAGTTGCCCGTGTCATAGAGCACGTTGGCGAGCGCGATCTGGGCGCCGATGTTCGTCGAATCGGCGGCGAGGGCGGCGCGCGCGGAGTCGGCGTACGACTGCTGTTGGGGATTGGAGCCGGCGATCGCGTGGGTCTGGATCTGGTTGCGGTCGCGGAATGATTGGATCCCCGTCCAGACCAGGATGCCCGCGGCAAACGTGCCGAACAGCAACCACAGCCAGACCGACTGGCCCTGCAGGGGCGAGCCGCGACGTTGTGGCCGGCGCAGCGTGTTGGGCCGCGGGAACTCCGTCGACCCGGCCGGGCCCGGGGCGCCGGACGGCCGGTCGGCGGCAGCCGCTGCGAGCGGCGGGAGTTCGAGCGGGAAGTTGCAGGAGTCGCAGGCACTCGCGCCGCCGGAATTCCGGTAGCCACAACTGGGACAGATCACGTCTTCGAGCATCGATGCCTCACGGGGTGCGCACGGTCGCGGCAGGACCGCGACTATAGAGAGCGGAAGCGGCGATGCTCAAGCGCGCTTCGTCGCTGCCGCCTTGACCGGCCCGGTGAACTGTCCGATCAGCGATTGCACGACCGCCGCACCCGGCAGCGCGAGCAGCGCGCCCGCGGGCCCGAGCAACTGTGCGCCGGCGAGCACACTGAAGGTCACCACGAAGGGGTGCATCTTGAGGAACCGCCCCATCACCCGCGGCGTGATGAAGGTGCCGATGGTCCAGTTGATCACCACATAGGTCAGCACGCCCGTCAACGCGGTCGGCGGATCGACGCTCAGTCCCGCGAGCGCGAGCGCAACGAAGGCGACCATGAATCCAAGGTAGGGGATCAGTTCGGCGACACCGGTCAGCAGGCCCAGCAGCATTGCTGCGGGATAGTGCTGCAGCGACAGCGCTACCCCCACCGCGGCGCCGGTCACAAGGCACACGATGGCCTGCCCCCGCACCCAGCCGCGAATCGCGTGATCGACGGACGTGCCCATGCGCGCGAGGTCGGGTTGCGCCGCGACGGGCACGAAGCGGAACACACTCGCACGCACTTCCGCCGAGTCGGCAAGCAGGTAGAACGCGAGCAGCGGCAACAGGGCCACCCCCAGCAACTCGCCGATGCTGCCGAACAACTTTCCTGCCACTGTGGGAAGCAGAGCACCCAGGTTGCCCAGCCAGTGCGAAGCATTGGTGCGCGCGCTCTCGACGAGCGGGTCGAGCCACGAGCTCAAGCCATGGCTCACGCCGTACAGCCGCAGGGTCTCGGCGAGGTGGCCCAGGGTCGCGGGAGCGATCGAGGCGAAGTGAACGAGTTCGGTCGCCAGGCGCGGAATGGCCAGCGCGAGCAGCCATGCCACCAGCCCCACCAGCGCGAGCACAATGGTCGCGGCCGCGATGTGGCGCGGCAGTTGGGTGCCGCGGGGCCCACGAATGTGCTCGAGCGCACCCACCAACGGCGACAGCGCGTAGGCCAGCAACACCGCATAGCCCACGAGGATCGCCAATCCGGGCATCGTCCAGATGAAAATCGCAACGATGGCGGCGAGTCCCAGCAGCGTCGTGCGCGTCGAGGCCAGCGGAGTGGTCATGGTAGTCAGTGTCCCTCCTTGAGGTACGCCGCGGACCATACATCACTTGCGGGCCGGTCCCCCGCCGCGCGGGCTGTTCACAGTGCCATGACAGCGTTGCCGGTGCTGGGCGTGGGTGCTAGCGTTGAAAGACTATGCGCATACCCTCCATTGCCACACTCGCCCTGCTGACGTTGAGCCTCGCGGTGCCCGCCCGGGCTGAATACACGCGTCTGTTGATCGCCCACACCACCGACCTCCATGGGTCGCTGACGGGCTGGGACTACCTTGCAGACCGCGCCGCACCGCGCGGTTTAGTGAAGATCGCCACCACGATCGACTCGCTGCGCGCCACGGGTGTACCGCTGCTGTTGCTCGATAACGGCGACACTATCGAGGGAGCGGGCATCGAGACGGTGCAGCATCTGAAGAGTGTCTTAGGCAGCGACCCGATGATCGGTGCGATGTCGAAGCTTGGCTACGACGCCATGTCGGTGGGCAACCACGAGTTCGATTTCGGCCGCGAGGTGCTGGAGCGCGCGCGCAAGCAGGCGAGCTTCCCCATGCTGGCCGCGAACATCGTGAACGCCCCCGATGGCACCGCCGCGTTCACGCCCTCGCTGGTCAAGGTCGTGGGCAGCGTGCGCATCGGCGTCGTGGGGCTGTGCACTCCCGCCGTGCCGCAGATGACGGATCCCGCCAACGTCGCGGGGCTGCGCTTCATCTCGCCCATCGAGGCGGCACAGCGCGAAGTGGCGCGGTTGCGCACGGTCGAGCATTGCGACGTGATCGTGCTGCTCGCGCACACCGGCATGGAGCGCGACACCGTCGAGGTCGCCGCCACCATCGCCGTCAACGCGAGCTACAAGGCGCCCACGCCCGATGAAAACTGGGGCTACCGCCTGCTGACACAGGTGGCGGGCGTCGACGCCGTGATCCTCGGCCACACACACACCACGCTGGCACTGGTGCGCGGCGACGTCGCGTGCGGGCAGGCGGGCAAGAATGGCGAAGCGCTGGGCGTCATCGATTTGAGCCTGAGCCGCGGCGCTCCCACCGAAGCGTGGCACGTGACGAATCGCAGCGTGAGCAACTCACCGACAACGATGCGACTGGCCGACCAGCCCGCGATGGCCGCGATGGCAGCACCCGTTCACGACGCCACCGAGCTGGCACTGGCGCAGACTATCGCGAACACCGCACATGCGTTGGCCTCGCCGTTCGGGCGCGCCGCGGACAGCCCGGTGTGGGACCTCGTGCATCGCGCGCAACTCGAGGCCTCGGGCGCCGACGTTTCGCTGGCGGCGCTGTACGACGCGGACGTGCGCATCGAGCCGGGCCCGATCACCTTGCGGCAAGTGCTACGCGTCTACCCGTTCGACAACACCCTGGTTTCCGTTCGCCTCACGGGTTCCCAGTTGCGTGACGTGCTTGAGTACTCCGCGCGCCAGTTCGCGCCCTACGAGTTCAAGTTCAGCCGCTCCCTCTTCATGCCGGGTGCGGTCGGCTACAACTTCGACGCCGCGCGCGGTGTGACCTACGCGATCGACATCACGAAGCCCGCCGGCAGCCGTATCGTGAACCTGCGGCGTAACGGCCTGCCGCTCGCCGATGGGGATTCGCTGACGGTGGTCACGAACAGCTATCGCGCCGGTGGCGGCGGCGGCTTCCCGTGGCTCGCGGCAGCACCCCGGGTCTGGAGCACCGCGCGCCGCGCGCATGAAGTGATCGCCGACTACCTGCGCAAGCACGCGCCGCTCGAGCAAAATTTCAAACCCGGCTGGCGGTTGTCGCCGAACTACGTCGCAACGCCCGAGCGCCCGCTGGTCGAACGACTCGTCAAGGCGGGCCTGCTCTCGCAGACGGAAGCCGCCTCACTGGATGCGACCACTCAGGCCACGCGCGGCGACATGGCATATTGGCTGTCACGCTCCTTCGGCTGGCGCTCCGCGAAGCTCACGCAGGCGTACGCGGGTGTCCCCGACTCGCTGGTGCCGTGGCTCGACGGGCTGCTCAAGCGCAAGGCGCTGGGCGCCACGATGACGTTCAAGACGCTACAGCCTTCGCAATCCCTGCAACTGCGCACCGCCCTCGACTGGAGCGAACGCACCGCTCGCAGCGCCGGCTACTCGCTGCGGCCGGTGTCGGACCCGGCGTACCGTGCGAGCCTGATGCAGCGCATCAAGCTCGCAGACGACGCCACGCTGACGCGCGCCGATATGCTGGGCATCATCGCGAACCTGCGCTACCCGGAACTGCGCATTCTGGAGACCACCGACTTCCACGGCTTCATCCTCGGCGGCAGCAAGGACCGCCGCAGCGGCCGCCAGCTCGGCGGCTCCGCCGTGCTCGCGGCGTGGATCTCCAAGCTGACCGCCGAGAACCCGACGGGAACGGTGCTGATCGATGGCGGCGATTGCTTCCAGGGCACGATGATCTCGAACCTCCAGTTCGGCCGCCCGATCGTCGAGCAGATGAATGCCATCGGCTACTCCGCCATGGCGATCGGCAACCACGAATTCGACTGGACCGCCGACACGCTCGCCGCGCGCATTCGCGGCATGAGGTTCGCAGCACTGGCCGCCAACATGGTCGAGCGCAAGACGCACAAGCTGCCCCGCTGGGCGCGACCCGACACCGTGGTCTCGCGCGCCGGTATCAAGGTCGGCATTCTCGGCATGGCCTATCGCAACACGCCCACCGTGACGCTGGCGAAGAACGTCGCGATGTTGAGTTTCGAGGACGACTCGGCGACCGCAGCGCGCATCGTGCCCGAGCTCCAGAAACGCAGCGATATCGTGATCAGCATCGGCCACACGCCCGCCGAGACCGACTCGAACCGCGTCGCCAGGAGCGGCGACCTCGTGCGGCTCGCCAAGGGCGTCCCCGGCGTCTCCGCGTGGTTTGGCGGCCACAGCCATAACCAGATCGCCGATCGCGTCAATGGGGTACCCGTAATGATCGCCGGCGCGCACGGCGAAGTCGTCGCTGTGTGCGACCTGACGGTCGACCCGATCGCCAACCGCGTTATCGACTCGCGCTACGACCTGGTCAAGACGTGGGCCGATGAAGTCACCCCCGACTCCGCGATGGCCGTCCGCGTAACACGCTGGAACGCCACGGTCTCGGAACTCGCCGGCAGGAAGCTCGGCACGCTCGCGACGCCGCTCAAGCGCAACCGCGGCGGCGAGGGCCTGATCGGCGACATCGTCTCCGATGCGATGCGCGCAGGCTCCGGCGCCGATATCGCACTCGCCAACAGCGGGGGACTCCGCGCCGACATGGATCCCGGCGACATCACGCGCGGCTCGATCTACGAAGTGATGCCGTTCGACAACACCGTGTTCACGATGGGCCTGACCGCGCGCGAAGTACGCATGGCGCTCGAACAGGCGCTCAAGTTCGGCCGCGTCACACAGGTCAGCGGCATTCGCTACCGCTTCGATTCGAAGCGCCCCGCACTGGATCGCGTGCTCGAACTCACCGACGCCAAGGGCGCGCCGCTCGATTCGACGAAGACCTTCAAGGTCGCGGTCAACGACTTTATGGCCACCGGTGGCGACAACTACGACGTGCTTTCCGGCGGCAAGGACCGCCAGCCCACGAGCCTGCTGGTGCGCGAAGCACTCGAGACCTACGTGAGCGGGTTGGGCGCGGAGGGACCGCTGTCGCTGACGCTGGATGGCCGCATCAAGCGCGAGGGCGGCGGGGATTCGGGCGGCGGGGAGTAGCGCGGTAGAAATTTTATTTCCCGCGGCAACATGCTCACTCAACGCGAAGCGGTCGCCACCATCGCAACTGTCCGCGCGGACACCTGATCGCCGACCGGATTCCCAACTGTCCCCGCCTGACGATTCATGGACAATCGCGAGCGGTGTGACGGGCCGCGCGTGGCGACCATCAGTTCGCGACGGCGCGACTCGCGCCGAGCCGTGCCACAGCCCAGCAGCGCTCCGCTCCCTAGCGCACCGCTTCCGTATCCCCGCCCGCGGCGGGGCTCGTCATCAGCCCCACGCCCGCGCGCTCGAAGTAGGTCTTCACGCCCTCGGCGAGTTGCTTGCCGATCTGGCGTTGGAAGTCGGGGTTGGCGAGCATCTTTGCTTCGACCGGGTTGTTGATGAACGCGGTCTCGACCAGCACCGACGGGAATTCCACCGACTTGAGCACGGCGAATCCTGCCTGCTTCACGCCACGCTGTTCGAGGCGGCGTTCGGTGCCGAGGTGATTCAGCAGGGTCTCGGCCAGCAACTGGCTCGATTGCAGCGCCGAGGTGCGCTTCACGTCATAGAGAATGCTGACGAGATCATCCTCCGCGCGCGCGGGGACTCCGCCGATCAGGTCGGCGGCGTTTTCGGTGTCGGCCAGATCCTGCGTGGACTGGTCACTGGCGCCGCGTAGGGAAAGGAAATACACCTCGGTGCCGCTGCCGCTGCCCCGGCGACGTGACGAGTTCGCGTGGATGCTGATGAACAGGTCGGCCTTCATGCGCTCGGCGGCGCGGTAACGCTCGCGCAGCGGGATGAAATAATCACCATCGCGCACGAGTGCCGCCTTGATGCCGGGAATGTCGTTCATCGCATTCACCAGTGCGCGCGCCACGCCGAGGTTCGTGTTCTTCTCGAGCAGGCCACGCGGGCCGTGGGCTCCCGTGTCGTCGCCACCGTGGCCGGCGTCGACGGCAACGAGCCGCACGCGCTGCTGCTTCTTGGTCGCGGCGAGGTTTGCGAGGCGCGCGTCGAGCGCGGCTCCGCCGCCGGGACGCACGACATCGACAACGATGCGGAACGGCTTGTCGGTCTCGCTCGGAACCATGAACACACGGAAGCGCGTGGTATCCGCGAAGGCGAACACGAAGCGCCCGCCGTCAGGCGTCGATTCGACGGACACCGAGTCGATCGCGCCATCCATGACGCGCAGCAGTGCGGGCACATTGGCGCCGCGCGCGATGGGTTCGCCGGGCAGCGTGTTCGCGAGGCGGTTGGTGACACCCGAATCGGGTGCCACGGGATTCACCTGGCCTGAGAAATCGAACACCACGCGCGTGCTGGTCGGAGCGGACCACGAGCGCAGCCCCGTCAGCGTGACGGAGCCGGCGGCGGTCAAACCGCCCGAGCTGACCGCGGAGGCAGGCGCGTAACTTGCGCCGCCCGCGGTAGCAGGCGCAGAACTCGCGCCGCCGACGAGCGCGGGGTTCTTGCTCATGACGTGAACCACTTTAGCGTGCCTGACGCTGTGTGTGGTGCGCCGCTTCGCATGCTTCGTCGAGCCTTGGGCGAGCAGTGGCGCCGTCAGGCAGACGAGCGTGAAGCTCAACATCAACAATCGTGACGGGATGCGAGATGTCATAGGGAATCGCGGCCTTCCATGGCCGGCGGGGCGGCTCATCGCCGCCCCGCCCAGCCGTCGTCCTGGCACCCGAAGCAGGTGCGCGAGCTTATTCAGACAGGTTCAATGCGACAAACTGCGCGCGACCCTCATGGTACACGAGCAGTGCCGCATGCTTCTTTGTGGCCTTGGTTTCCTTGAGCATCTTCATCAGCGACACGGCCGAGCTGACGGGCTTTCCGCCGACCTGCTCGACGATGTCGCCCGTCGCGATCCCGGCTTCCTCGGCAGCGCTGCCATCCGCCACGCCGGTCACCAGCACGCCGCTGCTCACCTTCGAGCTCGCCTTCTCGTCCGCGGTGAGTTCGCGCACCGTCAGTCCGGAGACCGACGCCGGCGCGTTCTCGTCATCGCCGCTCTGCGGCTTCGCATCCGCGACGCCATCCTGCGGGCGCTCGGTGAGCGTCACCGTGACGGGGATCCGCTTGCCATCGCGCAGCACGGTCAGCGGCACGGGGGAGCCCACCTTGGTATCGGCAACCTTGAGGCGGAACTTCGGCAAATCGCTGACCGACTGGCCGTCGTATTCGACGATCACGTCGTTGCGCTTGAGGCCCGCCTTGTCGGCCGGGGTCCCGGCAATCACGTCATTCACGAGAATGCCGCGCTGTTCGCTCAGGCCGAAGCCTTCCGCCAGCTCGGGCGTCAACTCGGCGAGCTGGATACCCAGCCACGCGCGCTTCACCTTGCCCGAGGCCATCAACTGGTCGGCGACGTGACGCACGAGATTGATCGGGATGGCGAAGCCGATGCCCTGGCCACTGGTGTTGATTGCCGTGTTGATGCCGATCGCCTCGCCGTTGATGTTGCACAGCGGACCGCCCGAGTTGCCGAAGTTGATCGAGGCGTCCGTCTGGATGAAGTCCTGGTAAGACGGCGTGCCGCCCCAGATGTTGAGGTCGGTGCGGCCCTGGGCGCTGATGATCCCCACGGTGACCGAGCCGCGCAACTGGCCGAGCGGATTGCCGATCGCGATCGCCCAATCGCCGACGCGCAACTGGTCGGAATCACCGAGCGGCAGCACCGGCAGGCGATCGCCCACGATCTGGATCACCGCGACGTCTGTCTCGGGATCCGCGCCCACGACCTTCGCCTTGAATGTGCGCTTGTCGTTGAGCGTGACCGAGATGTCGTCGGCGTCACGCACGACGTGGTTGTTCGTGAGGATGTGGCCCTGGGTATCGATGATGAATCCCGAACCCGAACTGGGCTGGGTGCGCTGCTTCTGCTGCGGCGCCTGGTTGCCGTTGTTGCCGAAGAAGCGGCGGAACAGTTCTTCCTGCGGGTCATCCGAGCTGCCGGCTGCGACCTTCTTGCGCACGTCGATGAACACGACGGCCGGCAGCGCCTTCTCGACGACGCTGACGAATGGACTCTGCAGGTTGGAACTGGTGGCGGCCATCGCGCGGGTACTCGCGGCGACGGCCTCGACGCCGCCGACCGGCGAGTGACTGGCATTCAGGGTGGCGCTGACACCCAGTCCGATGAGCGTTCCGACGAGGATGAAGATGGATGCCCCAACGAAGTAACCACGCGGGCGCGGATCGGTGAACGGGTTCTGCATGGTGTTTGTGTCCCCCTTGTCGGCCCCTGCCCCAGACCTCCGCACAGGCGGAGCGGGCCTAGGCGAGATATCGTGTCCCTGTACTTTAGGTTATCGACCAGTACCCTAGGTCTGTCACAGTGCCGTTAAATATGCCCGGACAGGCGCCCAGCGGCCCCGATCGCGATACGACCGCGGCGTGCCCTAGGTTGCGGTGCCTGACCCAGCGGGAGTTTCGCGATCGATCCTGACCATCAGACAGCCGTAACTGATTGGGGGTTGGGGTCCAACTGCAATCGACAGGTCAATTCCACTATGCTGGCCCGGCATGCCCGCCCCCACCGTGGTGTTCCTGTCCGACGTCCATCTAGGCATCGAGTCCCGCGAGCGCGAGGCGGCCCGGGAGGCGCGCCTGCTGAGCTTCCTGCGTTCCCTTCCCGGCAGGGCGAGCGATCTCTACATCGTGGGCGACCTGTTCGAGTTCTGGTTCGAGTACGTCACCGCGATCCCCCGCCGCTACTTCGGGCTGCTGCGAGCATTGGATGAGATTCGCGAGCAAGGGGTCCGCATCACCTGCCTGACCGGCAACCACGACTTCTACCTCGGGCGCTTTCTCCCGGACGAGCTCGGGATCCACACCGCCGAAGGGCCGCTCGCCGTGGAGCACCAGGGCCGGCGCATCTGGCTTCACCATGGCGACGGGCTGATGCGCGGCGATCTCGGCTACAAGGTGCTGCGCCGCGTATTGCGAAGCCCATTGAGCATCGCCGCCTACCGCTGGGTGCATCCCGATGTGGGCATCCCGTTCGCTCACTGGGCCTCGCGCTGGTCGCGCCATTCGCGTGGGTACCGCCCGCTCGAAGGCGAGCGCATGTTCCAGGCGATCGCGGTACCCCGCTTCGCCGAGGGCTTCGATGCGGTAATGGTGGGTCACTTCCACCACGTGTTCGAACGCCGCGAGGGCGCCCGCGTGTTCTACGTGCTGGGCGATTGGTTCGACAGCTTCAGCTACGTCGAGCTCGGCAACGGCGAGTTCACGCAGCAGAACTGGCCCGCTCCCCCGCTTGCAGCGGTCGCGACGCGCGCTTAGAAATGCGCGTTGAAGCCGAAGCGATGGGTGTCGCCGAGATCATCCTTGAGCGGCACGAAGGCGTAGTCGAACGAGAACGCCTGCATGGCGTAGCCCGCGCCGAAGCTCACCGACGTCGCGGTGTCATTGACGCGCAGCCCCATGCGCAGGGCCGCACCACTGGCGTCGCCGACTTCGGCGCCGAGCAAGCCCAAGCCGTTGCGACCGCGCACCGCGCGGCCCTCGAGGGCGCCCAGCACATGCAGTCGCGTGCCCACGGGGCGCTCGTAGGAGACACCGCTCTGGAACGCCGCGGGCAACTGGACCGGCAGCCCGTCGGTGCCCTCGATCGAATAGTGCGCCGCGGCGCCGACGTTCTGGCCGCCCGCCGCCACGCGCAGGCCCGGCAGCATCGCGGGCTCCCACGTGGCGCCGAGGCCGAACGAGTAGGTCTGCGCGGCGAGATTCGAGATGCGCTCGCGCACGATCGCCGCCGAGCCACCAAGGCTCACGCCCGAGCCCAGCGAGTGGCCGTAGCCCAGGCCCAATTCGAGGTCGTGCGAGCCGAAGCTGCCGACGAGATTGCCCACGTCGTCGCGTTCGTCGATCGGTTCGGAGTACAGCGCGCGAATCGAGGCCGCGATGCCGCCACCGAACATGTGACCGCCCACCGCGAAATAATCGTGGCGGAGCTTCTCGAACAATTCGGAATGCCCGCCGGCGATTTCGAGACTCTTGGTGGTGGTCAGGCGCGAGGGATTCCAGTAGGCAGACTCGACGCCCCTGGTGAGCGACGAGTAGGCGCCACCCAGGGCAGCGGCGCGCGCGCCCGTCGGCACTTCGAGGAAGGCGAATCCCGGGGGAGCCGCGTACGCC
Source organism: Candidatus Eiseniibacteriota bacterium (assembly GCA_031366795.1). GTDB lineage: Bacteria > Eisenbacteria > RBG-16-71-46 > RBG-16-71-46 > RBG-16-71-46 > JANLWK01. Next base: position 26,348 of record JANLOX010000447.1, read on the forward strand.
ACGGCGGCACAGCCCAACACGCACACCGCGAGTCCCAAGCTCAACTTCAATCGCATGCGGATCTCCGAAGCAGACGCAAAGCGGGCCGCGTGATTCGCGGCCCGCCTCGAAGGGACAAGACCAGAAAACAGACTATCGGGCTCGACGGTGCTTCTCAACTCGACGCTGCTCGATGGGGCTTACGGATTCCAGTTGCCGCTGCCTTTGTGCCTGGGCCGGTCCGTCGACTCGGGTGGCGGTGATTGTTGCTGCGAATCGTCAGAACGCGGCTGCTCCGCCTCACGGTCCGGGCGTTGCGCGCCACGGTCAGGATTGCGCGGGGCCGGAGCCTCCTGCTTTGGCTGCGGCTGCGGCCTCGGCGTCCAGCGGCCCGGATCGGGGGCAGGCTGCTGCTGGCGTGTTTCGCGGCCGCCGCCACTGGGCGGCGCGGATCCGTTGTCGTTGCCGGGATTGTTGCCACTCCTGCCGGAGCCATTGTTGCCCTGGTCCCAGCCACCACGGCGGCTGCGTCCCGACTCGGGCGCAGGCGCCGGAGTGGGCGTCGCCGACGAACCGCCGCCTGAACCGCCACGCGTACGCCATTCGCGTGCCCCACCACCGCTGCCGTCCGAGGGCGCGCCACCGACGCGTTCGCGGCGAATGCCGCTCGGCTGGCCACCGCCCGGCTGGCTCGTGCGATTCCAACGGTCGTGCGCGCTGGCGAAGTATCCCGGCGGCAACGTCGAGCCACCGCCATCACTATTGCCCGCGCCACGTCCGGCCGTGCGTCCGCGCCAATCGGCAGGCGCCACATAGCCGGCCGGAGGGGGAGTCTTATAGCGGCGCAGCGGGCCTCCCCAGGTCGTGGTCCAGCGCTTCCAGCCATCCCACGATGAATACCAGACGCCCCCGCGCGAACCCTGCGGCCGGTAACGCGGCGGGCAATCCGTGCGGTAGACGTAGGCGTAATAGGGCACGTAGCCCGACCAGTACGTCGGCCCCCACCACCAGTTCGAGTTCACGCGGAACTCGAAGGCGCTGCAGTTCGCGTAATACGGGTCGAAGCCATCCCACCACGAGTAGTAGCCCGGGCGGTGGCAGTCATTGCACAAGTAGCGTGGGTAGCGCACTTCGTTGTGCACGTAATACGAGGTGTAGGCCGTCGCGAAGGTGTGCGAGTTCACGCCTTCGGCGAGCACTGCGCGGCGGATGCGTTCCATGGCGACGAACGGGTCCCCGACGATCTTGCCGTCTGACGTCACGCCCTCGCTCTCGCGCTCGTCACTCGAAGTGTAGCCGAGCTCCTGGGCGCGCGGATCGGGCGGGCGCAGGTACCACGGCAGCTGGCGGAACGGTTCGTCGGAAGCGATCGCCACGATGAAGCCCTCGCCCACCGGGCCCTCGACCACCATTTGCTCATCGTTGCTCTCGGGCAGCTGGAGTGCCGTGCCGCCATCGATGCTGGTGTCGTTGCCCTCGGTGGGAAACAACACGTGCACCGACCCCTCAGCGTCGATCTCGTAGACGATGAGGTTGGCGTCGCGGTTGGTCTTGACGCTCAGGCTGATGGCGTCGCCCGGCTGGTAAACGGCGCCGTCGCCGCGGTTGGAGCGGATCTTGACGTTGAGCGTCTGGGCGCCCGCCGTCACCGCCGTGGTCGCGACACAGGTCGCGAGCACCAGCAGGAACAGCGCGAGCCCTGCCCCCTGCCGGTTCAGCTTCTGGATGCGTGACATGGTGTGAGGCTCCTTGGGGCCGGGGACCCGCCTTTCCGGCGGGGCGCTCCGGTGTCCGCTGCGTGATGGTCTACCCCGCATGGGGTAATCGTGCTCCCGTAACCCTGCTCGATCAAGCGCCCCCGCCTACTAAAGCGCTCGCAAGGCGTCCCACACGGCGGGCCGGCGTACCCTGTTGGATGCGGGATTCAGCTCAGGGCGGGCCTTCAATTCGCGATTACCCGCCGCCACCTGGTAGGCCCAGTCCATCACCACGTGGCCGCTGGTGAGCGAACTCACCCGGAACTTCGCGTAGTGGTTGTCCTGGGTCCACACCACGTAGCAGTGGCCCGTGATCAGCTCGACCGTGCCGCTGGGCGACCAGCCGGCCACAGGGGCGAAATCGACGGCATCGAGCGTTGCACCGTAACCGGCGTCCTGGATCTCGGTGTCGGCGAACGGCGCGATCATCAGATTCTGGCCCCCGGCGGCGCCGTAAAACACGTCGACCTGGCTGTTGCGGTAGGGCAGCACCGAATACGTCGAGAAGTCATAGCCCGCATGCAGCGAGTCGAACGCCGCGTTGCCCAGCGTCAGCCCGAAGCCTTCGGGACGCGGCGTGTCGTAGATCGTGTCGTAGGACAGGTCGCTCTCGTGACCGTCGCGGTCGATGGCGGCGACCGCGTAGTACTCGGTCTGGCCGTTGGTGAGACCGGTGACCACGTACGAAGTGGTGGAGGTCGAGCCGATCGGAGTGTAGGAGCAACTCGCATCCGGGCACGGGCCGGTGTAAACGCGGTAGGCCACGACGTTCTTCTCGGTATTCTTGAGCCAGCTCAGGTACACCGCGTGATCGCCCGTGACCGTCTGCAGGCCGCGGGGTGCAGCGGGAAGGACCAGCGCGCGTGGCGCCACGACCGTGCCGTCGTTGCAACCGGCGAGCAGCAACACACCGAGCATCAAAGCAAGAACCTTGCGCATGGGGACCCTCCTGTTCGATCCGCGAAGCCGACGAGACAAAGCGTGCGATCATGTAGCGCAACGCGCATGCCAGTGAGGGCGCGCGGTTAGCCAGGGTGGGATTCGCGAAATTCAGGCTGTTTTCACCGTATTCACAGGCAATTGCGGTAGTTCCGTGGTGGCGGGGCGTGCGGCGGCGATACAACTGTGCCGATCTTGCCGCACCTGAGGGGACGCTGGAGCGTTCGGGGGCTCGCTCTGGCGTGCGTTCGCGCGGGCTCGCGCGGATCGCTCACTCGCCAGCGGGCAAGAAAAAGGACACCGGCCGTGAAGCGAATCCGCATTTCAGCCGAGACATCCCCCAATGCTGGCCAATCTGCGAAGCGACCGGTGCCCTGCAACCTGGGATTGCCCGCAACACGGCCCGACGGGAGGCAGACACCACCGGGCCTGCCAATGAACACGTCGACACTTGTGTACGTGCAAACCCCAGGAACTCGTCACTGAGTACTTGGGAAATCGTTTGGGTTACGAACTCTGCTGACTGCTGCGTGCCTGGGAAATCGTTCGGGTTGCGATCTCTGCCTTTGCTAACTTCAAGATCTGGTTTTGAAGCTCCAAGCTAGCCGGTCGTAGAACGTGGCGCTGTCGTTAGACTGGGGCTCGTACCCTGGCCAAACTCTACGGAACCGGCTAGCCCAGATGCCTGTCCGGCTTGCCTCACCGGACCGTTTTGGAGGTCCCCCCCCTCCGGCTGATATGTAAGAGCATCCCGCGTGCCAGCGTCCGGGATTGGTCAGGCATTTATTTGTATCCGTCACAGTTGCAATACGTTATCGGAAACAATGAGTTCAATCGACGGGGGCCAAGCTGGGCCCAGAGGTGACAGAAACCATTAAGAAGATGATTAGATTTTGGATCGATCCCGTAAGCCGCTGCAATCGCGTGGCATAGCTGGTAATAAAATTTACAGCAACACATGAAACATATTTTATAGCAGGCGCGTTACATTCCGAGTCAACGCCGGACATGGCGAGGCCACGTTTGGGGACCCGGAAACGCTGCGTCGTGGCGGGGCGAACCCGCCGAAGGAACGCCAGCTACTCGGCGATCGCCGACTTTTCGATCCGCAGGGAGCGGATGCGGCCCAGCAGCGTGGGATAGCTCATCCCCAGCTCGCGGGCAGTGCGCGCACGGTTCCAGTGATTGCGCTCGAGGGCCTGCGCGATCATGCGCCGCTCGAGTTCGGAGACGTTGCTGCGCAGCGTGAGGCCATTACCCGCGGCCGTCGAACCATTGCCGTTACCGTTGCCATTCCCACTGCCATGGCCATTGCTGTGGCCATTGCCGTAACCGTGGCCATTGCCGTGACCCTCCGCGCGCGCATTAATGCTGTCGGTCATGTCGGGCGGCAGCAGTTCGGGGCCCAGTACTCCCCCCTCATCCGCCAGCACCACGAGACGCTTCACGGTCTTCTCGAGCTCGCGCACATTGCCGCGCCATTCGTGCTCCAGGAAGATGCGCATCACCGACGGCGCGATACCGTGCACACGCTTTTCCATCTGGCGCGAGTACACGTCGAGGAAGTGCTGGCACAGCAGCGGAATGTCTTCACGCCGTTCGCGCAGTGACGGCACGCGCACGGTGATGTCGTTCAATCGGTAGTAGAGATCCTCGAGGAAGCGGCCGTCCTTGATGCGTTCGCGCAGGTCCACGCCCGTGGCACAGATGACGCGCGCATCGACGCGATGGCTGCGCGTGGCGCCGACAGGGCGGATCTCGCCGCGGTCGAGCACATGCAGCAGCTTGGCCTGCACGGTCTCGGGCACCTTCTCGATTTCATCGAGGAAGATCGTGCCGCCGGCGGCCTCTTCGAACAGCCCCGTCTTGTCGCGCACCGCACCGGTGAAGGCGCCATGCACGTAGCCGAACAGTTCGCTCTCGAGCAGGTGCTCGGGCAGCGCAGCGCAATTGACCTGCACGAACGGGCGGTCGCGGCGATTGGAGATCTCGTGCACGGCCTGGGCGAGCAGGCCCTTGCCCGTACCGGTCTCACCCATGAACAGGATCGTCGCCGGGCTATCGCCCACCTTCTGGAGCAGCAGGGAAATATTCTGCATCTCGCGCGACTGCGTGATGATGCGATTGAGGCCCGGGCTGGGCTTGAGCTTGTCGCGCAGTTCCTTGTTCTCGGCGAGCAGCAAGGATCGCTGCGCCTCGACGATGGCGACCGCGGCGCTGTTTGCCAGCACGGCGAGCAGGTTCAACTCGCGCTGGCGGAAGGCGCCGAGCAGGCTGTCGTTCAGGCGATCGACGTAGACGAGCCCCACCGACTGTGAGGGGAAGTTGAGCGGCACGCACACCAGCGAGCCGACACCTTCGAGCGCATCGACGACGGCGCCGCTGAAGCGCGGGTCGGCCGTCACGCGGCTCGCGAATACCGGACCGCTCTCGGCGATCTTCTGCCCCGCCGCCTGTTCGATGACGCGCAGGATCTTGCGGGCGCGGTCGCGGCCGAGCCCGTGTTGGGCAACGACATCGAGCCGGCCACTGCCGTTGCTGAAGGCGACGAAGCCGCGATCTCCCCCCGAGTGTTCGACCGCGAGCCGCACCGTCTGGCTCAGCAGGCCTTCCATGTCGGCGGTCTCGCGGAACAAGCGGTTCGCCTCTTCGAGCGCGCGGAATTCATTGCAGGTCGACAGCGACACCGCGACGTACTGGCGCTCGAGTTCGCGGCGCAGCGCTTCGGCGCGTTCTTCGGTCGCGGGATCTCCCGCTTCAGAGAGCCACCGCTCCGCCTGCTCGAGCAGCGTCAGGGCCTGGTCAAAGTGTTCGCGTTCGGATTCGAGGCGGGCGAGTGTCAGCAACGCTTCCGCGGCCGGCGGCATAACGCCGAGCTGGCGGAACAACGTCGCGGCACGCTTGGCGGCCTCGGCCACGGGCTCGAGATCGACGCGCAACCGCGCGCTCGAGGGCAGTAGGAGGAGGCACTCCGCCCAAGCCGCGAGCGTGGCGCCGAGTTCATAGGTTTCGCACAGCGCTTCGAACACATGCGCGGAGCCGCGGATGCGCATCTCGACCGAGGCGGCGTTGCCGCGCAGTGCGTCGAGTCGCGCCAGCGCGCGCTCGGCGAACGCCTGCTCGATGCGATCGCCCAGCTTCTCGGAGATCATCGAGCCCGCGAGCAGCTTCTGCTGCGCGGCGTCGAGCTTCCCCGCGAGCAGGTAGGCGAGTCCCAATCGCGTCTGGAGTTCGGCGGCCATGTCGCCCTCGGGCGCCAACGCCATCGCCTCTTCGAGCGCCGGTTCGAGCAGCGAGATCGCTCCCGCCACATCGCCGCGGTCGAGCGCCAACTCACCGAGGAACTCGCGCGCCAGCAGCGCCTCGCGCGTGGCCCCCGCCTGCAGCGCCAACTGGTGGCCGCGGCGGTAGTGTTCGTCGGCGCGTTCGAGTTGGCGCCGCCTGCGGCAGAGCATGCCGAGCGCCAGCAAGCTGCTCGCTTCGCCCTGAACGTGGCCCGTTTCGCGGGCGATCTTCAGCGACTGGCGGAAGTTTTCCTCGGCGAGATCCCACTGGCCCAGGCGGTAGCGAATGAGCCCCAGGTTCTGGAGTCCCGGGCGCATGCGGGCATACAGCCCCGCGCGCTCGTCCAGACGCAACGCCTGCTCGAGGAAGCGTGTCGCCTCGCGCCACTCGCGCAGGTTCTTGTAGACTAACCCCAGGTTATTGAGGGCATTCACCAGCCCATCGACGTCATCGATCCGGCGGAACGTGGCGGCGGCGGACTGCAGCCAGTCGATAGCTTCCTGCGACTTGCCGCGCCGCGCGCAACAGAACCCCAGCGTCACGCTCAGCTGCGCCACCGTGCGGTGATCGTCGGTGTCGCGGAGCACCTGGTACGCCCAGCCCGCATAGCGCATCGAGGCGTGATAGCGGCCGAGCTCTATATAGGTGTTGGCGAGCCGCGCGGCGATGCCGGCGTTCAGGCGACGGTCGTCGAGGCGCCGCGCCAACTGGCGCGCGTCGCGCAGCACGCCGATGGCGGCGTCGAAGCGGCTGCGGGCGAATTCGGCTTCGGCGATCTTGCGCAGCACCCGCACCCTGTCCAACACCGCCTCGTCACCGAGGCGCTGCAGGGCCAACAGGTACTGCTCCACCGCGCCGCCGAAGTGATCGGCTGCGAAGTGAAGGTCACCAATCGACTCGCAATGCTCTGCAGCACCCTGTGAAGGGACAGAGCGATCACGAGCTTGATCGGGGGGGATCAATCGCTGCACGGGGGTACCCTTTCCCCCGCGCACCGGGGTAGTCCGCGACGCCGCTACGAGACGGTCGCCGAGAACCCCGAAGCGCGGGGTCGGGAACAAATCTAGTTAGAAGCCAATTCCGATCGCTCGCTTCACCCAGATGAGGCTCGTCCAGCCGACCACGCGAATCGCGCGAATCGAGAACTGGGCTGCGCCAGCAGAGTTGGGTTGAGCGGTCGGGCTCGTCGCCCGCGGACGGGTGCTCCCAGCATCCGGCTCACCGGTATTGGGATCGTGGTTGACGGGAGGCGGCACGTACGGCGGCGAAACCGGCTCCGAGGCAAAGCCTCGAGCAGCCGCATTCGACACGCCGGGGCCTCCCATAACCGCTGTCCCAACAGCGACCGTCAGCAGGATGCTCAGGAGCGATCTGCGAAGTTGCTGCATGTGATTATCTACTCCTCTTGCCAAAAAGCGCGAATGTTGCCCGTCGCGCATTCGGGCGGTCGAGGGGGGACTCGCGTTGCGGCGCCGCACGGATGCATGAGCTGGAGTTGCGAGTAGCTCCGCTGCGGGAAGTATCCGCCTCATGTTTTGACAAGGTCAACGTCTAAGTTTGGGAATCGCTCGCGACGGGCTTTTGCGGGCCGGCCCCATTGCCGGCTTCCTCGGCCGCCAGGCGCGCCAAACCGTAGCGCAGCCCCTGGGTCGAGCAGTGCAGTGCCCCGCTGGGGAAGCGCGCCACGAGTTGCCGCACCACGAGCACGCCGGCCACTATGATGTCGGCGCGGCCGTCTCCCATGGCGGGCCAAGCCCGGCGCTGGTCCACCGAGGCCGAGACCAGCCGGTCCGCCAGTGCGGCGAAGCGGTCAGGGCCGATCGCCCAGCCCTCGATCAGGGCCGGGTCATAGTGATTGAGCCCGCGATCCATCAGGGCGAGCACGGTGATGGTCCCTCCCACACCCGCCAGGATCGGGGTGCGGTCTGGGAATAATGCACAGTCGCGCATAAGATGCTCATTCACATGAGCCTCGAGCGCCTCGCATTCGGCCGGCACCGCCGGATTGGACTGGAGATAGCGCTCGGTCAGCGTCACCGCTCCGAATGGCAGGCTGGTCCAGCGGCCGGGGCTGGTGCCGAGCCCGCTCACGACTTCCGTGCTGCCGCCACCCAGGTCGAACACCACGCAGGCGCTGCGAAGCGCGCTGCCGCCGAGCCCTGTGACGACCGAGCGGTAGATGATCTGCGCCTCGTCCTCGCCGCTCAGGATGCGCACCGGGACGCCGCAGGCGTTGGTGATCTCCGCCGCGACTTCCACGCCATTGCGCGAGTCGCGCAGTGCCGCGGTGGCACCCGCGACGACGTGCGTGGCGCCAAGTGCTCGGGCGCGCTGGGAGAACTCAGCGGCCAGTTCGGCGGCGCGGTGCGACAGTTCGGGAGCGATGCGCCCGGTCTCGCCCAATCCCTTGGCCAGGCGGCATGGCTCACCCGCCCTGGCTATGGTCCGGATCGAGTATTCGCCGGCCTCCGAGCGGCTTGCATCGCCGACCAGCAGCCGAATGGAGTTGGACCCAATATCTATTGCAGCAACACGCATAGGATTGATTTCCGAGGACAAGCGGGTGAATCAGAGCAGGTAATCTTCGAGTTCCCGGGCGGCATCTGCTAGGGCGCCTGGGTACTCGGGCGCCGCATCCTCACGGTCGGATGGGAAGTCCGAGTGCGTGGGGAGGTCCGTTGCCACCTCTGTCGTGGTTGCGACAATGGGTACTTCATTCGGGCGCGGGCCGCCAGCGGCCGGCACCAGCGACAGGTCGGTGATGTCGTGACGGGGCCCGCGCGCGGGAACGCTGCCGCTGCTGCGGGGTGATGCTGCGGCGCGCGGCACAAGCGTGGGAGGCGCGCTCCGGGGCTGCGCGGACTGCGCATCCAATGGCCGGCGCACCAACAGGAGTTCGAGCACACGGATCAATTCGGGGTCGTCGTGGCGGATGCGGAACAACACTCGCTTACCTTCGCGGGTTCGCGATAGGACGCCCGCGCGCTGGAGGTTCTGCAGGTGCCGCGTCGTGCAGGACTGCGACAGGCCAATGCGGCGGGCCAGGTCGGAGACGCAGCAGTCGCGCTCCGCCAGCACGCCGACGACCTTCAGCCGGGAGGGGTCGGCGAGGCTG
>JANLOX010000326.1:0-1591 GCA_031366795.1 Candidatus Eiseniibacteriota bacterium
CGGCTGGGTCTGGCTCGTCGACAACGGCGGCAAGCTCGCGGTTGAGAGCACGGCGAACCAGGACAATCCGATGATGGAAGGCCGCAAGCCCATTTTCGGAATAGATGTGTGGGAACACGCCTACTACCTGAAGTATCAGAACCGCCGGCCTGATTACCTCGCGGCGTGGTGGAACGTCATTAACTGGGACGAAGTGAACCGCCGGTTCCGGTAGTTACGGCCGCCGTTCGGACGCGCGCCTGACAAGATAAGCGAGCGGTCCGACGATCGGTAGCACGACGAAGATCAACAGCCAGATCTTCGTGACGGACTTCGAAAAGAGCGCCCAGATGATCGGCCCGACGTGCAGCAGCACGATCAGGCCGATCACCAATTGCTCGCCGAGCGGAACGCTCACGCGCTAGGCCTCGCCTCCGCGGCACGAGATGCCGCAGGAGATGCAGCCGCAGAAGAAGTCACCGGAGACGCAGTCGCAGTCGCAACCGGGGTTCTGAATCTCGCAACACCCCATACACCATTGGTTCGAGCAATCGTAGTGCGCGTCCTGCACCGCGCTGTTGCACGCGCCGGTCTTGGTGGAGGAGAAGCCGAACCCGCACTGGCCGCTTCCCGTGCAGCTGATCCCGTCGAAAGGCGCTTCGGCATATAGGGTTTCCGGAGCGGGAAGGTACCGCATGATCGACATCGCTGTCGAATGCAGCGCGCCGGCGATGTGCGCATCGTTTTCATGAAAGGCGACGTCGCAACGATCGGAGCGCGCCTCGCAGCGCGGGCGCACCGCTTCATGCCGGCGTCGTTGCTGCCGTCGCAATTCGCCGCGCTGGAAGTCCCCAAGGACGCATTGGTCATCGATATACGGGACCCGATCGCAGCACAGGTTCGCCACATCCGCGACGGCCTGGGCCAAGGCGTGCCGGAGAGAACATGAGCGACAAGCCACGCAACAAGGCCACGCAGGTCGGCCATCTCGGACGCGCGCCGCGAAAGTTTCTGGGCGCGGTGAACACGCCCGTCTTTCGCGCCACAACGATGCTGTTCCCGACCGTGGCGGACCTCGAGGCCTCGGCGCGCGGATACGCGGGGATCGGCCCTCATGCGCCCGGGGAATACGCCGGGATCGGTTATGGCTTGTTCGGCTTGCCGACCGTCACCGATCTGCAGACCGCCATCGCGACGCTCGAAGGCGGGCACGCTGCGCTGGCCGTTCCATCCGGGCTGACCGCGACGACGCTGCCGTTTCTCGCGCTGACGCATCCGGGTGACCATGTCCTCGTGACCGACTCGGTCTACGGTCCCACGCGCCGCTTTTGCGAATTGCACCTGAAGCGCCTTGGTGTGGACGTGAGTTACTACGACCCATTGCTGGGCGCCGATATCGCGCGTGAGTTTCGGCCCACTACAAGAATCGTATTCGCCGAATCACCCGGGTCGCTGACATTCGACGTCCAGGACGTGCCGGCCATCGCGAAGGTCGCCCATGACCGCGATGCGCTGGTCATTCTGGACAACTCGTGGTCGACGCCGCTCTGCTTCCGCGCGTTCGACTTCGGCGTCGATGTGTCGGTGCATGCGGCGACCAAGTTCATCGGCG
>JANLOX010000021.1:0-16657 GCA_031366795.1 Candidatus Eiseniibacteriota bacterium
GCGCCGCCAGGATAGGCTGCAACGTCGGGACGGTCTTCCGATGCGGGCGCCACGGACATCGCGGGATCCTTGCGAGTTCGCCGACGGAACGAACTCGGCCCCCAGACTTCAGGGGCGAGGCTCCGGGCGGGTACCTTAAAAAGTGGTGGGCGCTACTGGAGTTGAACCAGTGACCCCTTGCTTGTCGAGCAAGTGCTCTACCAGCTGAGCTAAGCGCCCGCGGAGCGCCGGATTAAGCGGTATCGGGGCGTTACTGTCAAGCGAGGGGCAGCCTACTGCTGCCTTCTCATACGCGCCTGCCCACGACCGCGGCGATGGTGCGCACCTGCTCGACGAGTTCCGCGAACTGGTTCGGGTACAGCGACTGCGCGCCGTCAGACAGCGCGTGTTCGGGATCGTGGTGGACTTCGATCATCAGGCCGTCCGCGCCGGCGGCGATCGAGGCGCGCGCCATCGGCGCGACCTTGTCGCGGATGCCGGTGCCATGCGAAGGGTCGACGATCACCGGCAGGTGCGAGCGCTCCTTCACCACGGGAATGGCGTTCAGGTCGAGCGTGTTGCGCGTGTAGGTCTCGAAGGTGCGGATGCCGCGCTCGCACAGGATGACCTGCGCGTTGCCCTGCGACATGATGTGCTCTGCGCTCATCAACCACTCTTCAATGGTCGAGGCGAGCCCGCGCTTGAGCAGCACGGGTTTATCGGTCTGCCCCACTTCGCGCAGCAGCGCGTAGTTCTGCATGTTGCGCGCGCCGATCTGCAGGATGTCCGCATAGCGCGCTAGCAGGGGAACCTGCGGCGTGTCCATCACCTCGCTCACCACCGCGAGCCCGTGCGCATCCGCGGCGCGGCGCAGGATCTTCAGGCCCTCCTCACCGAGTCCCTGGAACGAATAGGGCGAGGTGCGCGGCTTGTAGGCTCCCCCGCGCAGGATCGTCGCACCCGCCTTCGCCACCGCCTCGGCGATGGTGAACGCCTGCTCCTCGCCTTCCACGGAGCAGGGGCCCGCCATGATCACCAGTTGATCGCTGCCGATCGCGCAGCGGCCGACGGTGATGACGGTCGGGTGTGGATGGAACAACCGGCTGGCCAGCTTGAACGGCGCATCGAACTGCATGACCTGCGCGACACCCGTCCAGGCCGCGACGGCTTTCCAGTCGACCCCGCTCTCATCGCCGACAGCACCGAGCCGGATCTGGCCCTCGTACTCGGTGCGATGCACCGACAGGCCGAACATGCGCAGACGTGTCGAGATCTCGGCGGCGGCGGGCTCGCCGATGCCTGGCTCGAGAATCAGCAGCATGGCGTCACGCGCGCGCTCATTGCTCGCGGCCCCGCAAGGCACGCTGCCTGAGCCATGCGTCCATCAACACCAGCGCCACCATGGCCTCGGCCACCGGCACCACGCGCGGGCAGATGCAGGGATCGTGGCGGCCCTCGATGGCGATGGTGCGGCTCTCGCCCGTGGCCGTCGCTGCCGTCTGCGGCTTGCCGATCGAGGTGGCGGGGCGTACGGCGACGCGCACCACGACTTCGGCGCCGTTCGAGATGCCGCCCGCGATGCCGCCTCCGAAGTTCGTCTTGAAGCGCCCGTCCTCGAACACGTCGTTGGTCTCGGAGCCATGGCGCGCGGCCATCGCGAAGCCGCCCCCGATCTCGACACCTTTGGTCGCGGGAATCGACAGCATCGCGGCACCCAGCAGCGCGTCGAGCTTGCTCATCGTGGGATCGCCCCAACCCGCGGGGACACCACGCGCCACGATTTCGACCACGCCGCCCACCGAGTCGTGATCATCGCGTGTCTTGACGATCAACTCGGCCATGCGCACGGCGGCTGAAGCGTCGGGGCAGCGCACGGGATTCTGTTCGACCTGCGACCAGTCGCGCTCCGTGGCGATCAGGTTGCCGACCTGCACGGTGCCGCCGACGATCGTGACGCCGATCGCGGTGAGCGCCTTGCGCGCCAACGCTCCCGCGGCGACGCGACCCACGGTCTCGCGGCCCGAGGAACGGCCGCCGCCCCGGTGATCGCGCACTCCGTACTTCTGAGCGTAGGCGTAGTCCGCGTGTCCTGGGCGGTAGACCTCTTTCAGCGTGTCGTAGTCCTTCGAGCGTTGGTCGGCGTTGCGCACGAGGATCGCGATCGGCGTGCCGAGTGTCACGCCCTCGAAGATGCCGCTCAACACCTCGGCCTGATCGGTCTCCTGCCGCTGCGTCGTGAGCGCGCTCTGCCCCGGACGGCGGCGGTCGAGTTCGCGCTGGATATCGGCGGGCTCGATAGCGATGCCGGGCGGCATGCCATCGACGACCACCCCGACCCCGGCGCCATGCGACTCGCCGAACGTGGTGATGCGGAACAGTTGGCCAAACGACGAGGACATGACGGGCCTTACTTTTTCTTGGCCTGCTTGGCGCGATTGGACCGCTTGGTGGCGACGAAGCGCGCGTTGATGGCCTTGCGGTAAGCCTGGTGCGCCTCGACCATGCGCTCGAACTGGTACAGGTAGGTCGGGCGGATGTCCGCGCGCGCCTCGGAGATCCATGGCTTGCAGCGTTCCCACGTCACGATGTCCTCGCCGGTATGGTCGAAGAACACCTCGGCGTGCAGCACGTCGCGGTTGACCAGCGAGCCGACCATCTCCCAGTAGGACGTGGTCATGCGGAAGTGGCGGTCTTCGTCGCTGTGCGTCAGGTAACGCAGCTTGATTTCGGTCCAGCTCTGGGCGCTGAAGTCGGTGAGGAACCACTGGCGTGCGCGGCGCAACTCGGGATCGCGGCGCAGCTCGTACAGTCGGATCAACAGCTCGGCATCGGCATGGTTGGCTTTGCGCATCAATTCCTCCGCGGGATCGAACCAGATGGCCGGAACACATAATGTAGCAGCGCCGGGCACATTGGCCGAAGCGGGTGTCCGGGGTGCGCGGTCGCCGACAGCTAGGGAGCGTGGAATCTCGGGCGTCCTACGGCATCACGCAGCGTCACCTCACCGCTGCCGGACTCGGCGAGCCCCAACGAAACCTGCGCGTACTGGCCATCGGGCGACAGCCAGACCGACGGCTTGTCGGAGCCGCTCAGGCCGAGCTGCACGTGGCCCTCGGGCGAGCGAAGCGTCAGTTGCGGCGGGCCACTACGCGAAACGACGAGATGCGCGGACGAGGTCGAACGGCCTCCGAGCACCAGACGCAGCGAGCCATCGGCCCGTGCCTCCATCCCGCCCGCGACCTGCCCGCTCATGTCGCGCAGCAGGAAACGGTTCGCCTCGACCACCGAGAACTTCGCGACCGAGGGTGTGGGCGCGGGCAGTGCCGGCTTGAGCAGCGGCAGCGTGATTGCCACCAGGGCGAGCAGCAGTGCGAACAGGGCGAGTGTCTTCCACGTGCGGTGCTGCCGCTCGACGAGTTCGAGCCGGTCGACGACGGTCTGCAGTTCGGGATTCATCGTTTGCCTCCACTTAGGCCTCGTCCGCGGGCCGTGAATGATTCCGCCAATTGCGGCAGCTGCCGCCAGCCGAGCACATACGCCCAGACGCAGCCCGCCGCGACAAGACCCGTGACCCGGATGATCGCGATCACGAGGCGCTGCGTCGCCTCGGCCTGGGTAGCCGGCTGACCGGCCGAAGCGAGCATCACTTTCATGACCACGACCAGCGTCAGCAATTGAACGATCAGCATCGCCCCGAGCCCCAACGCCGTGGCGCGGAACCGTTCGCGCCACGCCACCCAGTTGCTGGCGAGGCAGAGCGCTACGAACACGCTCATGTCGAAGGGGTAAAACAGCTCGAGATCGACCGGCTCGATCTCGGTGCCGGCGGGTGCTGCGATCCAGCCGGCGATGATCGTGATGATGCGCTGGTAGGGGTGCGCGATCCCCCACGCCAGCACGAACGTCAGCGTCGCCCAGCCGGCCAGCCGTAACAGCAGCCTCATGGGGCGCTCGCGCGCGGGGCCGTCGTGCGCGGGGCCGTCGTGCGCAGCCACAATGCAAAGGTGGCGAATACCGCGAGCACCGTCCCGGTCTGCCACAGGTAGACGTGCGCGAACTCGAACCACTCGCGTTTCCAGGCGAGGATCCCGATCAGCGCGAGGATGCGGATGGTGTTGAAGGTATGGATCACAATCGCGCCGAGCAGCAACCCCATCGCGCGCTGCCGCCACGTCGCGGGGAACGCCAGCACCACCGCGGCATAGATCAGGTAGGGCATGTGCGGGCTGCAGTCCGAGGCGATCTCGACATGGGTGTGGGCGACATACAGCGCGCTGCCCACGCGCTGGACCGGTTGCCCAAAAAGTCCGACGACGAACTGCAGCGTGGACACCGTGAGCGACACCCCCGCCGCTTCCACCGCGGGGACGCGGCTTACCAGTGCCAGTGCGGCCCCCCAGTAGGCCACGCAGCGCAGGAGGAAACCCAACACCACGCGGCGCCCCAGCGGAGCCGGACGTCGCTGCGTGCTGCCCATGCTGAACCTCCGGTCGTGAACACCCCGAATCCACCCACAACGCCTGCACGTTCCCAGAGAGCCGCCGCGAATACAATGGTTCTGCAAACAGTACGCGGGGCCGGTGGCGGTGACGGAAGTGATGGCGCTAGAGTCCGGCCATGGTAAGCCTCGAAGTCCCGCAATGGGCGGATCCGCGCTCCACGGATCCGCGCTCCACGGAGCCGGCGCGCGGCATCCGTGGCGTCGAGACCAGCCGCCGCGTCGTGCTGTCGCTGGCGGTCGCTGCAATGGGACTCGTCAACCTGGCGTCTGCCCTGCTGTCGCACCCTCCCGAGCGCCTGAAGGCGATCCGCCGGTTGGTGCCCACCGAACTGCTCGACACGAGCCGTACCTTCACGCTGTTGGCCGGTGCGCTGCTGTTGGTGACGGCGTGGGGATTACGGCGGGGCAAGCGCCGCGCCTATGTCACGGCCCTGCTGCTGTGCGCCGTTTCCGTGCCCGTCAACCTGCTCAAGGCGCTCGATATCGAGGAAGCGGTCGTCGCCGTCGGGTTGATGTTCCTGCTGGGGATCAGCGCCGATGCGTTCCGCGTGCGCAGCCGCGGGTTCTCGCGCGCCTCGCTCAAGTCGGGAGCGGTGTGGTTCGCACTGTCGCTTACCGCCTACATTATCGTCGGCGAACTCGCGCTCAAATGGAACTATGGTGTCGGTACTTCGCTCGGGCTGGCATTTCGCGACGCGGGCTACTACCTGCTCGGCATCGGCAGGCCCGTGGCCATCGTGACCTGGCCGATGCCGGGGGCGGAAGCGCGAATCGTCACATGGTACCACCGCTCGCTGCCGCTGCTGGGTCTCGCCTTCGTGTTGTACTTAGGCGTCGGTAGCTTGCGTCCGGCGCGGCACCGGCGCCGTCACCGCGCAGAAGCGGCGCAGGTGGCAGGGCTGCTGCGCGAGCACGGGGACTCGACCGTCTCGGCGTTCGCGCTGGCCGACGACGCGGACTACTTCTTCAGCCCCAATCGCCGCGCGGTGATCGCCTACCGCTTCGAGGCCGACACGCTGTTGGTGATCGGCGATCCGCTGGGGCCGGAAGAGGAACTGATGCCGCTGCTGCGGTCGTTCGTCCAGTTCTGTCGCGACAGCGACTGGCAGTGCGCCTTCTTCCAGGCGCGACCGGAGCGGCTCGAGTTGTACCGCGCGATGGGCTTCCGCTGGGTGCACATCGGCGAAGACCCAGTGATCCGCACGGCGCCCTTTACACTCGCCGGCGGCGTTATGGGCGACGTGCGTCGTTCGGTTCGCAAGTGCGAGGAGGCAGGCGTCAGCGTGCGGCATTTCATTCCGGGCACGAACCCCTTCGGCCCAGGGTCGGGGAGCGAGTACACCGACGAATTGCGCGCGATCTCGAACCAGTGGCTGCATGCGCATGCGGGCGGAGAAAAAACCTTCTGCATGGGCCGGTTCGACGAGCACCGTCTTGATGAGGTGTGGTTGGCGGTGGCGTGGAATGGTCCACACCGGCGTGTCGAAGGTTTCGTCACCTGGGTTCCCGTCTGGGCGCGCCACGGTTGGGCGCTCGACTTGATGCGGCGGCGCGATGACGCCCTGCCCGGCACCATGGAACTGCTGGTGGCGCGCTCGGTCGAAATGGCGCGCGAGCGCGGGGATGCGCTGATGTCGCTGTCCCTCTCGGCGCTTGCCAGGGTCGGCCCCGAGCATGCGCCGGGAACCGACGCCGTGCCGGCGTTGATTCCGCCGCAGCCCGACACGGATCGTGCGCGCGAGTTTCTCTCCCAGCATCTCGCGCGGTTCTACGACTTCAAGGGCCTGTTCCGCTGGAAGAAAAAATTCAACCCCGAGTTCGAGGACCGCTATCTCGTCTACCCGGGCCCCCTGGCGTTGCCGCGCGTGGCGTTGGCTCTGGTGCGGGCGCAGAGTCCGGGCGGGCTGGCGAGTTACCTGCGCTCCCTGCTCCCCTCCCGCGCACCGTCGCGGGCCGCGACAACCCACCCCAATGAAGCAGAGGAGTCCGTCGCCTCATGATCACCTTTCCCATCGCAATGCTGACGCTCTTGCTCGTGGTGCCCGGGGGAACGGTGCAGCGGCAGGAAGTCCCCTCGCCCACGCTGGGTGGCGCGCGCACCATCCGTGTCTACCTGCCACCCGGCTACGGCAAGCCGGAGTCGGCGCTCAAGCGCTACCCGGTGGTCTACCTGCTGCATGGCTGGCCGGGTTCCGATGGGAACTGGTTCAGCATGGGACACGCCGACGAAAGCACCGATACCTTGATTGCACGTAAACAGGTTCCCGAACTCATCCTCGTCTGCCCGAACGGCAACTGCGGCATGCTCGGGCGCACGATGTACATGAACGCCGTGCGCGGGAACTGTGACATGGAAGACTACGTCGCCCGGGATGTGCGCGCCTGGGTCGACTCGACGTTCCGCACGCGCGCGGAGCCCTCAGCGCGTGCTGTGCTCGGGCTGTCCGATGGCGGCACCGGCGCACTCAACCTCGCCATGCTCCATCCGGACCTGTTCGGCGCCTGCGCCAGCCTCAGCGCCGACCTGGTCGTGACGCCCGGGGAGTTCGGGCTGGGTGGCGCACTGGGCCAGGGGGCTGAGGCCCTCGCGCAGGTCGAGCACTACAGCGCTGAGCACAATGCCACGACGCGCGCGGCACAGGTGCGCGAGCAGGTCATCTACTTCGACTGCGGGCTGCAGGATGAATCGCTCGATGAAAATCGCGCGTTCCATCGCGCGCTCGATGCGCTCAAGATCCCGCACACCTATCGCGAGTATCCCGGTTCCCACACGTGGGGCTACTGGCGTGTCCATTTCCGTGATGCCCTGATCGCCATCACGCAGCACATGCCGCGCTGAGCGGATTTTGCTCGCGGGGCGCGGCGCCGCACGGTGCCGGGCGCCCGCCGGTCGAGGAGGTGTCGTGCGACGGTTCATGATGATCCTCATCACATTAGCGCTGGTGAGCGGAGTGCTGTTGTTCCGCCCGCTCGAAGGTGTGCACATCCTGGCCCACCCACACCCCGCCACGAACTACGCGCAGGCGCTGGCGGGTGTCGAAGCCCTGCAGGTCCTCGATGGGCCGGAAATCGCCGGCGGTTGCGGCACGCGCCTGATGACGCATGGCGCCCCCACGCGTCGCGTCTTCGTGCTCTACCACGGACTGACGAACTGCCCGGAGCAATTCCGAACACTGGGCGAGTCGCTGTTCGTGCGCGGTGCGAACGTCCTGATTCCCCGCATGCCGCATCATGGCCTGGCCGACCGGATGACGGACGACCTCGACCGGCTGGAAGCGCGCGAGTTGTGCGCGTGGTGTGACCGCACACTCGACGCCGCGGCGGGGCTGGGCGACAGCGTCACCATCGTCGGGCTGTCGCTGAGTGCGGTCGTGGCGGCATGGGCAGCTGAGGAACGGCCGGGGATTGATCGCGTGGTGGTGCTCGCGCCGCTGTTGGAGACGCGGCTTGCCGCGGGCGCGCTGGCCCCGGCCGCGGCGCGTTTCCTGCTGACGCAGCGCGGGCGGTTTGCGTGGTGGGACGGCAAGCTCAAGCAGGAGGTGCGTGGGCCCAGCCATGTCTACCCGCGCTTCTCCTTGCGCGGGACAGGCGAGGCGCTGTGCTTCGGCGCGGGTGTGCTCACCACGGCGCGGCGCGCGCCGCTGCGCGCACGGTTGGGCGTGGTCGTTACGGTCGAGGGCGATCAAGCGATCGACAATGCAGCGGCGCACCGGCTCGTGGCGGCATGGCGCGCCAAGGCTCCGTCGCGCGCCAGCGAATACCAGTTTCCGGCGTCCCTGGGCGTCGTGCACGACATGATTGACCCGGAGCAGGTCGGGGCCAAGACCGAGATTGTCTACCCGGTGTTGCTCAGGCTGATGGGAATGTGACGCCGTGACGCCGTTCGAGGCGTCACGGCGTCGCTCCCCTGGCGGCTAACGCACGACGGCAAAGCGTCGCGTGAACACCGCGTCCCCTGCATGGATGCGGGCCAGGTACAGCCCCGCCGGTGCTGAGCCGTGCGTTCCGTATCCATCCCAATGCAGCGACCAGCGCCCCGCCCCGAACCGCTGCTCCGGAGACGACCAGACCCTGCGCCCCAGCACGTCGAGCACCTCGACCGAGACGTCCGCGGCCTGCGGCAGCGCCAGTGCCATGGAGACGCCGCCATTGCTCGGATTGGGAAATGCGCTCGACAAGGCGATCGACCCGATGGGGCCACCCCCCGTTCCAGCGCCGGGTGCGGCGAGCACGGCGCCGGGCGCCGGAACTGTGCCGCCACCGAAATTGTCGAACCGCGCACTCGCGGCGCCCGAGTGAGAAACTCCGATGCGCCCGCCGAGTGTTGCGTAGGGCCAGCCTGTCGCCGACACCGCCCCGAGCAGGGCGCTGTTGCGGAACACCTGCACCGTGCCGTCGGCGAAGGCGCGCGCGCCGAAGCGGTCGCCCACCGCAAAGGTGACGCCGCCCAGCGTGGCTACGGTGTTCCATGTGCCCGGGGGCGTGAAGGTGTAGACGATCACCTGCGAGCCCGCGACGTTGTAGCTGACCTCGATGTGCCCGGTGAGGTGCGTGCTGCCCTGCGTCTTGAGCATCAGGTTGTGCTCCGGTGCCGCGGCACTGATGGCGCTCAGTGTCACGAACGCTTCCTGGTTGGCGCCAAACGTGGCGGCGCTCCACTGGATCGCATTCGGGCTGCTGCCCGTGGGGGCCAGGGCGTTGCCGCTGACGACGAACTGCGCGGTCTGGTCCGTCCAGTTAGCGCCGATGGGGCCGTCTGCTCGGTTGAAATTGTCGAGCACGGGTGTCTGCGGGAATGCCGGCGCAGCCGCGACGACGACGACGCTCGCGGTGTCCTTGCCCCCACGGTTGTCGGTGACGGTAAGGATCGGTCCGAACGTGCCAACACCGGAAAACGTGTGCTGAACGACGCGCCCGGTCGCCGAGCCGCCATCGCCAAAGCTCCAGGCGAAGGTGAGCGAATCGTTGTTGGCGTCGGTCGAGGCCGCTCCTGAGAAGTTGACGAGCAGCGGCGAGGTCCCCATCTGCGGCAACGCCACCGCGTTCGCGACCGGCTGGGTGTTCGCGAACGTGGTGAAGCTGGACGCGGTGGCCGGTGGGTTCGGCGACGTCGCCGTGTTGAGCGAGGCGTCGGCTGAGCTGGCGCGGTAGAAATACTTCGTGCTCCCCGCGAGACCGGTCAGCTTGATGCTGTGGCTGGTCAGCAGGGCGGGATTGTTGACGCGCAGCGTCAGCGAGCCGGAGGAGGTGCCATAGTCGACCCGCGTCGACGCGGCTTCGTTGGTGGTCCAGGCGATGGTCGCCGAGCCGTCGGAATTGGGCGTCGCGGTGACGGCGGTGATGGCCGGCGCCGTGGTATCGGTGGCGTAGTTGGCGGCGTAGAAACCCGGCTCGGCGTTGAAGAACAGGTAATCCATGCCCTTGATGGTCTGGGTCGTCGTCGTGACCGTGACGCCATTGCGGCTCAGCGTGGTCAGCGTGCCAGAGTTGCCCTGGCGCGGCAGCATCGCCTGGATGTTGCGCGCGCCGGTGGCGGTGGAAATGCTGAACGTCAAGGTCGAGCCGCTCCATGTCACACCACCGAACGACGAACCCTCGCGGCCATCGAGCCACGCCAGCATCTGCTTGGCCGACACCACCGGGACGCCGCGAGCGACCGCGGATGCGACGATGGCGTCCGAGCTTGGGTTCTGCGCCTGGTCGAAGTGCATGTTCGCGCAGTAGACGCCGTAGTAGCCGCGCGCATCGAGCGCCCGCGTCAACAGCGAGTCGATGGTCTTGGGGTAGGTCTGGCCGGACTCGTCGGTCATCTGCGTGGTGACTTGGAAGCAGTTGACCAGCGTGCCATCCGATTTCGCGAAGCGCATCGGCAGCGTGGTGCCGTTGAACAGGCCGGGGCGATTTTGCACGTAGGCGGACGGCCAATAGTAATAGTTCGTGTCGAGGCGCACGTTGTGCGCGGCCTCGACCTCGGCCTCCGTGCTCCAGTCGCTCCAGGCAATGCAGTGGGTGCGGTTGGTCGTCGGCACCGGCACGCTGGGGAAGGCATTCGCGAAGGTGGCGAACTGGTTGGTGAGTGCCGTGTCGAGTGAGAAGGCCGTGAAGTCCGCGCACGCGGTCCAGATGTGATCGGCGGTTTCGAAGCCGAGCCGGTTGTAGAAGTTCGCCATCGCGTCGGTGTAGCCCTGGCCGACGTACAGGTAGCCGGTGGCATTGACGCATTCCCAGTCGGGCAGCGAACAATTGGCGATCGCTTGCTGCCGGTAGATGTCGAAGCGCGGCACCATGCCGGCATCCCCGTGATCGTCGCCGGTCATGACGACGACGGCTTTTTTGCCCCTGGGCAGGTACCAGAAGCGTGGCAACGGCTTGCGATGCAGGTTTGATTGCAGGATCAGGTTGGCGAACAGGCGCTGCTGCTCGTCCGCCTGCGGGATCGAGATCTTCGAGAAGTCGTTCCAGTCCGGCTGGGGATCGCTGAGCGAATTCCCGTAGAACATGTCGTCCGAACGCTTCGGCGCCTGGCCGTCACGCTCCTGCCCCGCCCACGCCGGGTTGCCCTGCCGCGTCTGCACGATCGACTTCGCGAGGTCGTAGGTGAATGCGACAGCCCTCCCGCCGTAGGCGCCGACGGTGCGCGTCGTCACCGCGGGATTCGGCGTCGAGGTGCTCGCCGCCGAATACAATGTGGCGATCGCCGTGGCGCCGCTGAGCGTGTAGAGGTCCGCGGTCCCGTGGAACTGCATCGTCTCAGCAACGATGCCCACGCCGGCGCCGGTGTTGTTCACCTTGAGGTACTGGTTCGACAGCGTCGAGGCGGCGTCCGTCAGTCCCATCAGGCGCGCCAACAACTTGCTCGGGCGCATCGCGATCAGCGTGCCGCCGGCATTGACCCACGTGGTGAACATCGTGACCTGGGCCGCCGTCAGCGGCGTCTCCCCCAGCACCACGACGTCGTAACTATTGAGGATTGTGGCGGTGACCGTCGACAGGTCGCGCGCGGCGAACAAATTGAGTCCCTCGGCGCGCAACAGCTCGACCGGGTACCGGCTGAACGAGTTGGCGGCATTGCTCACCACCAGGACCGGCCCACCCGGTCCCTCGTTTGGGCCCGCCGGAGGCGCCGCCGTCGTCGTGAAGGCAAACGTGAAATCGGCCGCGAACGCGTTGTTCGCGACATCGGTGATGCGAGGCGCTACAGCACCCCCTTTAATGAGCACGGAGTAGGTCGTGGCGTTCGCCAGCGGGCTGCTTGGCACGATGCGCACCGCGCGCGCCAGGGCGTCGTAACTGATCGCCGCCGACACCGTGGTCAGGGAAGCGGTGCGCAGGATCACGCTCGCAGCACTCACACTGGCGGGCGCCAGCGCCTCGCTGAACGTGGCGGTGATGGGGCTCGAGATGGGTACGCCGTGCTCATTCGCGGCCGGACTCGTCGCCACCACCGTGGGTGCGGCGGCATCGGCAGGGACGGACGTGTTGAACACCACGTCGACCCAGTAGTTCGTGCTGTTGAAACTCGCGCTGGGGAAGTGAACGGGGCCGTAGGCGAACACGCCGTTCGCCCCGTCCTCCCCATCAGCCAGCATGCGCAGCGGTCCGTTCACCACCGCTGCGGTGAAAAACGCGCTCGTATAGCCATAGGAGCCGGTCGAATGGTACGAGGCGATATAGGTCGTGTTGGCCGTGATCGCCACCGCGGGGCTCAAGGACACTTGCTGCCAGCCGGACGCCGTCTCACCGGTGAATGTCGCTTCGGCGAGCATCGCGCCACTCGAGGACCACAGGTGGCCGATGTGGGTGCCCGTGTTCAGGCCACCTTTATAGTAGCGCAGGGCAGTGATGTACCCCGCCTGCGTGCCGCGAAACTTGACGCCGATTTCCAGTGGAGCGTTGTCGAGTGCTGCCGCGACCGCCGGCGTGTCGGTGGGCTGGAATCCTGTGCAGGGGCATGCGAGTGTAGACTGGGAATCGGCGCTGGCGGGTGGGGCGGCCGCCCAAAACAGCGTGGCGGCGAATGCGAGCCTGGCGATGCGCCGCACAATTCGTGGGCTCGCGGCGCGAGCCTGAGGGCTCAGCGATAAAATACCGCAGTCGGATGCGAATACCATGGATGACTCTCCTTGTCGCGATGCGTGTTGCTCCTGCGCAGGACGCCGGTCGCTGCCCCCTTACTTTGGGACATCCGTGCGTGCGTACGCAAGGCGGATGCACCGGGTTTTAGGACAAAAGCAAGCGAGCGGCCTCCGTGGAGGGGGCCGCTCGCCATCAGTCACGGTGACAGCCGCTTCCGGCTATCGAAGCACCGCGACCCGCCGGATCATGACCTGCGATCCTGCGCGCACACGCACCATGTAGACACCGGTGCTGGCGTGACCAATTGAGCCCATGCCATCCCACCGCAGCGTCCAGCGCCCCGCCGCATAGCGCCGCGGCGGCGCGCTCCAGATGGCACGGCCCTGGATGTCGAGCACGGTCATTGTGACGTCCGCTTCGCGCGGCAAGGCCAGCGACATCGTGGTTCCTGTGTGCGAGGGGTTCGGGAAGGGGTTGGACAGCGACACGTTGACTGGGCTGCCATTACCGGTCGGATCGACGTCCAGCACGGCGGTCGTGTCGGTCACTGCGGGGGCGCCGCTAATATAGGTTCCGCCGCCGAAGTTATCGAATCTTGACACCGTCGCCTGGGCGCATGAAAGCCCGATGCGCCCGCCCTGTGCCGCGAATCCCCAGCTCGCCACGGAGGTGGTGCCGATCCGCGTACCGTTCTTGAATACCTGCACGGTGCCGTCCGACAGCACGCGCGCGCCGAATTGTTGGCCGGCCGTGAAGGTGACGCCGCTGAAGGTGGCGAACAGCTTCCAGGTCGTGGGGGCGGTGAACGAGTACACGGTGACCTTCGAGGTGGTTGCGTTATAGCTCACCTCGAGATGTCCCGCGCTCCATGTCGTGCCCTGCGTCTTGAGCATCAGGTTGTGCTCGGTCGCGGCCGCCGTGATCGCCGACAGCGTGACGTACACCTCCTGGCTCGCGGCGAATGGCGAAGTCCACTCGACGTACACGTCGCCGCCGCTCGACTGCGTCAGCGCATTGGAGGCGATGGCGAAGTTACCGGTCATGTCGGCCCAATTCGCGCCCGGCGCGCCGTCGGCGCGGTTGAAGTTGTCGAGCACCGTCGTGGTTGGGAACTCCGCGGAGATCGTGGAGATCGCCACACTCGCCGTGTCCGAGCCGCCCCGGCCATCCTTGACCGTCAGGATCACCGCGAAGTTGCCGGCCGCGGTGAAGACGTGGCTGGCCAGGCGCCCTGTCCCGGTGCCGCCGTCGCCGAAGGCCCAGGCAAAGGTGAGCGAGTCGTTGTTGGCGTCCGTCGAGGCCGCTCCCGAGAAGCTGACCGACAAGGGTGCGGCACCACAGCGTGGCGTCCCGGTAGCCGCCGCCACAGGGGCGACGTCCGCGACGGTCGTCAGGCCACGAGGGAGTGCCGGTGAAGCGGGCGACGTCGTGCTGTTGCCCGCGGCATCGGCCGACGTCAAGCGGAAGTAGTACGCGGTGCTCCCATTCAAGCCCGTCAGTGTGATGCTGTGCGCGGTGACGAGTGCCGCGGCACTGACGTTGAGGTTGAGCGTCGAGACCGTCGTGCCGTAATCGATGCGTGAGGTGGCGGCTTCATTGGTCGTCCAGTTGATCGTCGCGGTGCCGTTGGCATTGGCGATCGAGCCGACGGCGCTGATCACCGGCGGCGTCGAGTCCAAACCGTAGTTCGCCGTGTAGTTGCCGGGGTCGGCCGGGAAGAACGCGTACTCGATGCCCTTGATGGTCTGGGTGGTGAAGGCGACCGCCACTCCCCCGCGCGACAGCCCCGAGAGCCGGGCCGAGGTTCCCGTCATGGGCAGCATCGCCTGCAGGTTGCGGGCACCGGTGGCGACCGCGATGGTGAACGAAAGCGCCGTGCCGTTCTGCGCGACGCCGGAGAACGACGAGCCGTTACGGCCATCGAGCCAGTCGAGCATCTGCTTGGACGACACGACGGGCACGCCGCGCGCCAGCGCCGAGGCGACAATCGCGTTGGAGCCCGGATGGTTCGGGTTGTCAAAGTGCATGTTGGCGCAGAACGCGCCGTAGTAGCCGCGGACGTCCAGCGCGCGCACGAGCAGCGAGTCCGAAGTCATCGGGTAGCTCTGGTTCGACTCGTCGGTCATCTGCGTGGTGACCTGGTAGCAGTCGATCAGCGTACCATCCGATTTGGCGAAGCGCATCGGTATGCCGGAGCCGGTGAACATGCCCGGGCGGTCCTGCACCCAGGTGGCGGGCCAGTAGTAGTAGTTGGTGTCGAGCCGGATGCCGCGCGACGCTTCGATCTCGGCGGCGCTGCTCCAGTCACTCCACGCGATGCAGTGAGTGCGGTTCGTGGTCGGTAGCGGCACGCTCGGCAGTGCCGTGGCGAACGTGCCCATCTGGCTGCTGACGTTGTTGTCGAATGACGCCGGGGTGAAGTCCGCGCAGTTGGTGGTGATGTGCACCGCGACCTCAAAGCCTAGACTGTTGTAGAACGCGGCCTGGGCATCGGTGAAGCCGGTGCTGACGTATTCGTAGCCGGTGGCGCGAACGCAATCCCAATCGGGCTCGGAGCAGTTGATGGGACTTGCCTGGCGGTAGATGTCGAAGCGCGGCGCCATACCCGCATCGCCATGGTCGTCACCTGTCATGACCACGACGGCCTTCTTGCCCTTGGGGAAATACCAGAACCGCGGCAGCGGCTTGCGGTGCAGGTTCGCCTGCACGATCAGGTTGGCGAACAGGCGCTGCTGTTCATCGGCCTGCGGGATGGCGACCTTCGAGAGATCGACCCAGTCGGTCTGCGGGTCGGTGGCGGAAGCGCCGAAGAACAGGTCGTCGGAACGCCGCGGCGCGGTGCCGTCGCGCTCCTGTCCCGCCCATGCCGGATTGCCCTGGCGGGTGTAGACGATGGAGCGCGCCAGGTCGAAGGTGAAGGCGATGGCCTGGCCGCCGCTGGCGCCGACCGAGCGCACCGTGACGGCGGGGTTACTGGTCGCCGTGGTGGCATTCGAGTACAGCGTGGCGACCGCGGTGGCGCCGTTGAGCGTGTAGAGATCGGCGGTGCCGTGGAATTGCATCGTCTGCGACTCGATGCCCGTCCCCGCGCCGGAGTTCGCGACTTTCAGGTACTGGTTCGACAAGGTCGCCGCGGCGTCGGTGAGCCCGAGCAGTGTTGTCAGCGACTTGCTCGGGCGCAGCGCGATCAGCGTCCCGCCCGCGGTGACCCAGTTGGTCAACAGGGTCACCTGCGCCGAGGTGAGTGCCATCTCGCCGAGCACGGCGACGTCATAGCTATTGAGTACGGTGCTCGTGACGGTGGAGATGTCCTTCGCCGCGAACAGGTTGAACCCCTCCGCGCGCAGCATCTCCACGGGATAGCGGCTGAACGGATTCGACGGCGAGCTGATGACCAGCACCGGGCCGCCAGGGCCATCCGTCGGCGGCGGAGGTGGCGCTGCCGTGGTGGTGAACGACCAGGTGAAGTCGGCGGCGAGCGCATTGCCGGCAACGTCGGTGAGGCGTGGCGCTGCCCCGCCCTTGAGCGTCGCCGTGTAGACCGTCGAGTAGGCCAGCGCGGCGCTGGGCTTGAGCGTCACGGTGCGCGTGCTGGCGTCGTAGGACACCGTTGCACTGACCAAGGCGGCCGCGGCATCGCGCAGGGTGACCGTCGACGTCGTGAAGCTCGCGGCGGCCATCGCTTCGTTGAAGGTCGCGGAGACCGTCGTGGCGACCGGCACGCCGCTCGTGCCGGCGGACGGCGCATTCGCGACCACCACCGGAGGCGTCACGTCGGCGCCGATCGTGGTGTCGAACACCACATCGACCCAGTAGTTCGAGGACTGGAAGTTGGACACCGGGAGCTTCGATGTGCCGTAGTCGTAGAGGCCATTCGCACCATCTTCCCCATCGGCCAGCAGTCGCAGCGGCCCGCGCGAGACACCCGAGGTGAAGAACGGCGTTGTGGACGAGTAGTATCCGGTCGTGTGTACCGAGGCGACGTAGGTAGTGTTGGCTGTGATGCTCACCGGCGGCGACAGCGTGACGTTCTGCCAGCCCGAGGCGCTCTCGCCCGTGTAGGTCGCTTCGGCGAGCTGCGTGCCCGTCGAGGACCACAGG
>JANLOX010000080.1:0-1721 GCA_031366795.1 Candidatus Eiseniibacteriota bacterium
GGCCTCCAGCCGGACTACTTTCCCCCACAAGTCGTGCCGGCCACAGACATAATTGACGTAACCTTTACAGCGGCATCACAGTGGTTAGCGGGCCGCATGTGTGAGCGACTGTAACTGCCCTACTTGTTCGGCTGCACAAGAGAGTTCGCCCGGAGTGAGTGGGGTTTGACTGAATCGCCCCTGATGGTAGAGAGCGGTTACGTTAGCTACTATGGGACCGGCTGCTTTCCATTTCTGTTCAACCAGTCTGGAAAATTCACTGGCGGTGGCGGTTGGAGACTTGCTCACACCATGTCTCTCCATCGTGCGAAGCATGCGGATGTAGAGCTGGACGATCACAAGCTGTGGATGTGATGTCGGAAGATGTGTGGTGGCCCACAGCGCGATCCTATCCCGAAGCATAAGAAGGAATAAGGCCAAGCTAACCACGATTGCTCCCATGATGAGTTCCAGCATTCCTAGATGGAATGTCCGGACCATGTGCAGCAGACGGCTGAAAGTCTGACCTATCGGAGCACTCAGCAGCGAAACCCAGCGACTCACTCTTTCTCGTAACGCATCAGTGCCTTCTCGAACTCCATGAACGACTGCCAGTTGATCTTTCACGCTATAACGGACAAATAGACGATCCCACTGTAACCGGACGGATTCCCCGAATCGGGTAAGCGGTGCCCAGCGAGAAGTGGAAACTGCCGCGCTGACAGTGGGGGTGGGATCCATGGGGATCCAGCCTGAGTGAGGAAAGTAGACCTCCACCCAGGCGTGGGCATCCCGCTGGCGGACGGTGAAATAGCTGCCGTATTCATTCCATTCCGTGGCCAGAAACCCGGTCACGAGTCGAGCAGGAATGCCGACGGTTCGCAGCATGACAACCATAGCAGTCGCGTAATGTTCACAGTACCCAGTCTTTCTGGTGAACAGAAATTCCTCGAGCGGATGACTGAGCGTAGCCGTGGCAGCTTCAAGGCTGTAACTATAATTTTTCAAGAGATGTTGCTGGATCGCCAACGTTCGCTCGAAGGGTGTCGTGGCCTCGTGGCTGACGCGACGCGCCAAGTCTGCAACATGCTGTGATGCCACAGGAACTTGAAGATAGTGGGCAAGGATGACGTCGGGATAGTCCAGGGCCGAGGCGATCCGTTCGTCTGCGGCAAGTTGTGGCGCTTGAGAGATGACGGAGTATCGGATGCGGGACGCAGGGGAAGCCGGCAAGCGGAGCCCGCCCATGGCATCGGCCAGTATCTCAAGAAACTCGCCGCTCACGAGTTCAGCGAATGGGGCAGCAAACAGAACGGCGGTATCGAGTGTTTCCAGCATGATGTCTTGGCGAATCGATCCTGACAGGCTGTTTGAGGAACGGTTGCCGTCCGGACGAGTGAGGAATGTTCCCTCGGCCACGAGACTCAACGAACGCCGGCGAGTACCGCTGTGGGTCCATGATTGTCCATCGTACTGATCGTAGGCGAGGCCTCTCAGGTACAGTCGGTCTTTATCAACAGCTGGCTGGCCCGGCAATTCAACCCGCATGACGATCTGAGGATCTTGTTTAACTGACCCGATCGTCCCAAGGTCAACCCGATCGGAAAAGCCCGTTGTCCGCAATGCCTCGCCACTTGTTTTCTGCAGCACGCCCGCACCCATACGAGGGATGAGGAAAAAAATGGCGAGCGTCAGTGCAACTGCCAGAACGGCAGTTCCGTTTGTCAACCAAAAGAAGTGGC
>JANLOX010000121.1:0-55541 GCA_031366795.1 Candidatus Eiseniibacteriota bacterium
GGCCCGCGGTGAGCGGCCCCACCAACGTCACGGTGCCCACGGCCGGCCTCACCATGAATGCGGGTGCGACGCGCACCATCGCGGGTATGCTTAACGCCTCGGGCCCGATCGTCGGCGCCAACCTGCTGACGCTGCCGGGCACCTTCCAGCTGAACACGGGTGCATCGGTCGCCGCCGCACCCATTTATTCCGGCACCGCCACGTTGCTCTACAACGCCGCCTTCACCGTCGGCCCCGAGTGGGGAGCAGGCTCCGCGGTCGGCTCGGGCGTTCCGTCCCATGTGACGGTCGTTGCCGGAGCGGGCACGTTGACGATGCCGAACACCGACCGCACGGTGCCCGGCAATCTCACCATCACCTCGGGCACGATGTTGATGAATGCCGGCGCCGGCAACTTGGCGCTCGGCGGCAACTGGGCCGACACGGGCACATTCACTTCCAATGGCCGCACGGTGACCTTCACGGGCGCCGCAACGCAGTCGCTGTCGCGCACGGGCGGGGAGACCTTCACGACGCTGGTGCTCAACAAGTCGGGCGGCTCGCTCGTCCTGGGCTCCGCGGTCACCTGCACGCCGGCCGGCAGCGCCCAGTCGCTGACCTTCAACGGCACCGTCGACGTACTCAACCTGAGTGGCCAGACGCTGACGCTGAATGGCCCGGTCGGCGGCACCGATGCGGCCTCGACCCTGACGGGCAGCGCCACCTCGAACCTCGCGATCAACTCGACGTTGGGCGGCAGCTTCGGCACGCTGCGTTTCACCGCGGCCGCCCAGTCACTCGGCGCCTTCACGGTCAACCTGAGCGGTGCTTCGCCTGTCCTGGCACTCGCGACGCCGCTGACGGTCAACGGCGCGTTCACGCTCACCTCCGGCGTCGTGTCGCCGGGAGCGAACGTGGTCAGCGTCGCGCCGACGGGCTCCATCGCGCGCACCAGCGGCTGGGTCAGCGGCACGCTGCTGCAGCGGGCGGCCACGGGTGCCCCGGCATTGAGTTACCCGATCGGTACCGCGACGGCCTACACGCCGGTCTCACTCGCCTTCGCCAGCGTGACGGTGGCAGGTGATGTCAGCGCCACGACGACCACCGGCGACCACCCGAACATCGCGACCTCCGGCCTGAACGCCGCCAAGTCCGTCAACCGTTACTGGACGCTCGCCAACAGCGGCGCGACGTTCACCACCGTCAACGCTACGTTCAATTTTGTCGCTGGCGACCTCGATGCCGGGGTGC
The DNA here is from genome assembly GCA_031366795.1 of Candidatus Eiseniibacteriota bacterium. Lineage (GTDB taxonomy): Bacteria > Eisenbacteria > RBG-16-71-46 > RBG-16-71-46 > RBG-16-71-46 > JANLWK01. The sequence goes on from JANLOX010000121.1 coordinate 1,231, forward strand.
TGACCGACAGCGTCGAAGTGCGCGAGTTCGCCGCGAGTGCCTGGAGCGCGCCCGCAATGGGAGCGCGCACTGCCACGAGCACCGTGGCGACCGGCATCACGACGCTCGGCGCCTTCGCCATCGCCGAGCCCACGAGCTGGACGATCACCGCCAGCTCGGGCGCCAACGGCGCGATCTCGCCCACCGGCGTGGTGACCCTCAGGGACGGCGGTTCCGTGACCTTCACCGCGCTGCCCAACGTGGGGTACAACATCAACAACTATGTCGTCGACAGCGTGACGCAGGGCGCGGCGGCGACCTACACATTCACCAATGTCACCGCGAACCACACGATCGTGGTGAACTACATCGTCAAGACCTTCACGCTGACGTTGCTGTCCAACGGCAACGGCACGGTGACCCCGGATCACGCGGGCCCCTACCCGTACCACTCGATCGTCGTGATCACCGCGACCCCGGCGCTCGGCAATACCTTCACCGGCTTCACGCAGGACGTCAGCTACCCGACCACGCCGTGCGGCTTCCCGGTCGACAGCAACATGTCGGTCGTCGCCAATTTCCAGCGCAGCCCGATGCAATACACGCGCTCGAGCCTGCCGGGCTCCTTCACGGCGATCAGCACGGCCTCGGGTGCGGTCAAGCTGTTCGCTGCCGCCGACGACTCGACGCAGACGGTCCCGCTGCCGTTCCCCTTCACCTTCTCGGGGCTGACCTTCACGGCCTCGAACTTCCTCGCGATCAATGCCAACGGCTTCGCCTACTTCTCGCGCGACCCGCTCACGGCCTCGAACCCGTCGATGGCGACCAATTCCAACCTGTTCAACGCCAGCGCGCCTAACACCATGCTGGCGCCGTGGTACGACGACCTGAACGTCGCTGCTGTCGGCACGAATCCCGCCGGCAGCGTGCTCGTCCAGACTCAGGGCTCCGCGGGCACACGCACCATGACCGTGCAGTGGACCAACGTGTCGTCCAACAACACCACGACGGGCGGCCAGCCGCGGCGCATCAACTTCCAGCTCGTGCTGTTCGAGGCCAGCCAGGCGATCGAGTTCCGTTACGGAACCGTGGCCGGCGCCACCTACAGCAACCTCGAATCCGCCTCGCTCGGCATTGAAGACTCGATCGGCGGCAACGGCTACTACATCGACGGTGCGACCGGCTCGCGCTATACCAACAATGGCATGCTCACCACCAACCGCTGGCCGAGCCGCAACATTCGATTCACGCCCGGCAATCCCTCGCCGTTGACGGCGGGCACCTACACTGTGGGATCGGGGCAGACTTACGTCAGCCTCACCGATGCCGTCGCCGACCTGAACCAGCGCGGTGTGGCGGGCCCGGTCACCTTCCAGCTGACCGATGCGGCCTACGACACCTCAGGAGCCGGCGGCAGCAACTTCTTCCCCGTGCTCATCGGGCCCGTTGCGGGGACCTCGCCGTCCAACACGGTGCTGATCCAGGGTTCGGGCTCGACGACCATCAGCTCGCGCGGCACCGAAGCAGGCAATTGCGGAACGCAGAGCCTGGCCACGGCGATCTCGAGCACGAATGAGCCGGTGGTCAGCCTGGTGGGTTGCGACTACGTCACGCTCAAGAATGTGGCGCTGTCGGGTGGCGTGACGCTGGACCGCGGTGTGCTGGTGCTGCCGAGCTCGCTGACCGATGGCTCGCAGAACAACACGCTCCACACGGTGTCGATCACGCTGAAGCGGACCAACACCGGCTCGATCGGCCTCCAGTCCGCGGTGCCCTCGGCGCCGGGCTCGCTCGCCGGCACGAATTCGTACAATCACTACTACAACATGAACATCCAGAATTGCTACGCCGGCATGTCGCTGACGGGCAACTCGAACCTGTTTGACGACGGCAACGTCGTCAGCGTCGCCGACGGCGGCACGACCACGATCGGTGGGGGAGCGGCCGGCGACATCGGCAACGGCACGCCCAGCACGTTCGGCATTCGCGCGGCGAACCAGAGCAACGCGACCATCTCGTTCTGCAGCGTGCGCAATATGCTGGGCACCAGCGTCGGCTCGGTGGACGGCATCGCGCTCGACAACCTGCCGGCCTCGAACCTGACGAGCGGGTTGTGCACGATCGCCTACAACTCGGTGTATGGCTTGACGAGCACGGCCACCAACGCCGGCCGCGTCACGGGTATTCGCGTCAACCTGACTACGGAGCCTGCCAGCGTCTCGCGCATCTTCAACAACTTCGTCTACAACCTGAACTCGGCCAGCACGGTGACCGCCACGCGCCGGCTCGTGGGTATCATGGTGCAGGACGGCGGCACCGGTACCGGCGCCACGCACAACGTCGACTTCAACACCGTGCGGCTGCAGCCCTCGGCGGTGACGTTCTCGAACTCCTGCTACGAGGTCAGCTCCGTGGGCCCCGTGGTGAACACGCGCGACAACATCTTCGCCAACTTCACCGGTACCCAGTCGGTTTCGGCCAAGCACTACACCTGGGTGTCGCCGGCCTCCGGCCAGCTGGGTGCTGCCGGATCGGTCTCCGACTACAACCTGCTGTACCTCGCGAACTCCGCGAATGGCTTCACCGGCCTGTCGGGCGGTGATCGCGCGCTGCTGTCCGACTGGCAGGCGATCACCGCGAACGATGCGCACTCGCAGAACGGCGATCCGCAGTTTGTCGCACCCACCGATCCGCACATCAATGCCAGCCTGCCCACGCCGGTTGCCCAGGCGGGCTCGTACCTGGCCGGCGCCATCAACTGGGTGCCGAACGACATCGACTTCCAGAACCGCGATGGCCTGAACCCGGACATCGGCGCCGATGAAGGCGTGTTCCAGGCGCTGACCGCGAACGACATTTCGGCGTCCTCGTTCGTCGATCCCGTCGATGGCGCGACCAAAAACGTGAACGTCGCGTTCTCGCCCCAGGTCCAGTACTCGAACACCGGCACGAGCCCCCAGACGAGCATCCCGGTGCGCTACCAGATTCGCGGGCCCCTGCCCGCGACGACGTTGGTGTACGACCAGGGGACGACCATCGGCTCGCTGATCGTCGGGGCGACCCAGACCCTCACGTTCCCCGCGGTGACGCTGGTGGCGGCCGGCAACTACGAGATCCGCGCGAGCGCCTCACTCGTGGGCGACCAGAATTCCCTGAACGACGTGAAGACCGGAACGCTCGACCTGTCGGGACCGCTCAACGGCACCTATTCGGTCGGCGCGGGCCAACCTTACCCGTTCAATACGCTGACCAATGCCATCACGCGCATTGGCGCGGTTGGGCTGACGGGGCAGGTCGTCTACCAATTGGTCAGCTCCACCTATAGCGCGGGAGAAGTGTTCCCGATCAACCTGAATACGATCCCCAACGCTTCTGCCGTCAACACCTTCACGCTGCGGCCCGCCCCGGGGGGCACCGCGACGGTCTCGGGCTCATCGATCCGCGCGCTGCTGGTGCTCAACGGCGCCGACTACGTGACGATCGACGGCTCGAGCAGCGTCGGTGGCACGACGCGCGACCTGACCTTCCTGAACACCTCGGCGACGTCCTCGAGTGCCGTGGTGTGGGGCCAGACCAACGGCGCCGACCCGGCAACCAACAACACCATCAAGAATGTCATCCTGTCCGGCATCGACCGCCTGACCACGTTGTTCGGCGTCGGCTTCGGCGGTTCGACCATCGCGCTCAAGAGCTCAGGGACAGCGAACATCAACAACAAGGTGCTCAACTGCGACATCCGCCGCGTGCAGTACGGCGTGTACTCCTCGGGCGCCAGTGCCGCCAACAAGAACACCGGCACGATCATCCGCGGCAACGTCATCGGCAGCAACCCGAGCGACGCGCCCGGCCAGGGGGGTGTTTACGTCCGCTTCGAGGATGGGATTTCGATCGACCACAACAAGCTCGGCAGCATGACCACCCCGTCCTCGCTGCCGGTGTTCGGCATCTCGCTCGGGCTGTCGGCGGTGTCGTCGGCGACGTGGAGTGAAGACGAAGTCACCAACGCGACGGTCAGCCACAACACCATCATCGGCGTGGCGCAGACCAGCGCGCTGGGGTTGGGCGCCGGCGGCATCATCGTGGCCGAGGCCTTGAGCGGCATCACCACGATCTACAACAACATGATCGCGGGCGTCGTCAGCCCGGCGAACGACCCCGATATCACCGTCGGCATCCTGGTCGGTGGTGGTGCGGGCAGCACCTCGCGCGTCTACTTCAACTCGGTCTCGATGACCGGTGCGCGTGGCGCCGCGGCGGCCGGCAGCTTCTGCCTCGCCATCGGCGGAGCCAACCCCGTCGTCGATGCGCGCAACAACGCGTTCTTCACCAACCAGTCGAGCACGGGCCCCGGTGACGCCTACCTGATCGGCCTCAACTACCTGTCGCCGTACACCAAATTGACGTCGGACTACAACGACGGTTTCTTCCTCTCGGGCAGCCAGTATGCCGTGACCGGCGGCTTCGGCAACTCGCCCGACGGTGACCTGAGCGCGCTGGCCAACTGGCGCACCGCGACGTCCAAGGACGCCCACACGCTGGCGGTCGATCCGCAGTTCGTCACGCTGACCGGCAACCTCCACGTCTCGAGCGTGAGTTCGCCGATCGTGCGCGCCGGCGTGCCGATCGCGGGCATCACCGACGACATCGATGGCGACGCGGGATTGCGCACCTCGCAGCCCGTGATCGGTTGCGATGAGTTCGTCACCTACTCCATCACCACCTCGTTCACCGGTTCGGGCTCGGTTGCCAAGAGCCCCGATCTCCCCGGTTATGTCAGCGGTTCCCTCATCCAGATGCAGGCATTCCCCTCCGGTCACTACCACTTCCTCGGCTGGGGCGGGGACCTGGCGGGCCTGGCGAATCCGCAGAACATCACCATGAACGCGAACAAGAACATTTCCGCAACGTTCGCGCTCGATAGCTTCACCGTCGCCTTGACCGCGCAGCCGGGCGGCGCCGCCGCCATTGCGCCGGCCCAGGCGCCGTACCCCTACGGCACGCCGGTGTCGCTGACGGCCACGCCGGTCGCGGGCTACCACTTCACCCGTTGGACGGGGGACACCGCCACGACGTTGAACCCCTACCCGTTCATCCTCACGGGCAACCGTTCCGAAGAAGCTGGCTTCGCCATCAACACCTACACCATGACCACGAGCGGCGTCTCCAACGGCAGCGTGACCCGGACGCCGAGCCTGGCCACGTACGACCATGGGACGACGGTGACGCTGACGGCAGTGCCGGCGGCGGGCTACCGCTTCGCCGGCTGGACCGGTGACACGACCGGCACCCCGAATCCGCTGGCGGTCGTGATGACGCGTAATCGCGCGATCCAGGGCACCTTCATCCTCGAGACCTACACGTTGGCGGTGACGGTCGTCGGCCCGGGCTCGGTGAGCAAGGCGCCGGACCTCGCGCTCTACGACGCCTTTACCACGGCCACGCTGACGGCGACGCCGGCAGAGGGCTATCACCTCGTGGGCTGGTCGGGCGACACCACGGCGACCACCAACCCGCTGCCCTTGCCGATGACGGGCAACCGCGCGGTCACCGCGACGTTCGCCATCAACCAGTATGCGGTCTCGCTCACCACGCTCGGCGGCGGCAGCGCCGCCATGGCGCCGGTGCTCGCGCTCTACGACCATGGCACCCCGCTGACCCTGACCGCGACGCCGGATGCCGGCCAGTCGTTCACCGGCTGGACGGGCGACACCACGGCTGCGGCCAACCCGCTGTCGATGACCGTGACGAGGCCGCTGGCGCTGGTGGCCAGCTTCACCGCCGCGGTCAATGTCGCAGTGGTGGGCAGCGGTTCGGTCGCCAAGTCGCCGGACCTGGTTGCCTACACGCTCGGCTCGCTCGTGCAGTTGACGGCGACGCCGATCACCGGCTGGCACTTTGTCGCGTGGTCGGGGGACACCGCCGCGGCGGCGAATCCGCTCACGCTTTCGTTGCCGACGTCGCGCAATCTGACTGCGACATTCGCCATCAACACCTACACGCTGACACAGGTCGTCGTGGGCAGCGGCTCGGCGGCTGCGGCGCCGCAGCAGGCGACCTACGATCACGGTACGCTCGTCCAGCTGACGGCCACGCCGGATGCGGGCAACGCATTCGTGGGCTGGAGCGGTGACGCCTCGGGCTCCAGCTCGCCGTTCCCGCTGACCATGGACGGCAACAAGACCGTCACCGCGACCTTTACCTATACGCTTGCCATCACCGCTGCCGGTCTGGGCTCGGTCGACATCGCGCCCAACCAGGCAAACTACGCGCCCGGCACCGCCGTGACGCTGACCGCGCAACCCCAGGCGCATGTCCACTTCGTCGGCTGGAGCGGCGACACGACCGCGAGCTCGGCCTCGCTGCCGCTGGTGATCACGCGCAACCGCGCCTTGACCGCGACGTTCGTGGTCGACACGCAGACGCTGAGCGCCGTGCGGGTGGGCAGTGGCAGCATCGCGAAGAGCCCCGACCAGGCCAGCTACGACTACGGCACCCCGGTGACGCTGACGGCGACGCCGGGCACCGGCTATCACTTCGTCGGTTGGAGCGGCGACACGGCCACCACGGACAACCCGATCAGTATTGCCGTCACGGGCAACCGCAACGTGACCGGAACGTTCGCGATCAACAGCTACGTGCTCAACGTCGCAGCGGGCACCGGCGGCTCGGCGGTGAACAGCCCCATCCAGGCCACCTACGACCACGGCACCCAGGTCACGCTGACCGCCACGCCCAGCGTCGGCTACCTGTTCGGCAGCTGGGCTGGGGATACCGCTTCGTCCGACAACCCGTTCGTGTTCCGCATGGTGGGTGACCGCACGCTGTCGGCGCAGTTCGTGCCAAAGCAGTACCCGCTGACCAACAACCCGGTTGGCAACGGCGCCGTGATCCGCTCGCCTGACCTGCCGACCTACGCGTACGGTTCAGCAGTCACGCTGACCGCGGTTCCCTCGCCGGGCTGGCACTTCACGGCGTGGAGCGGCGACACCGCCACGTCCACGAATCCCTTGAACTTCGTGATGACCGGCGCGCGCGTGATCAACCCGGTGTTCGACTTCGACACCTACGCACTGACCGTCAATATCACCGGCAGCGGCTCCGTGGCGCGCTCGCCCGATCAGCCGCTCTACCCGTTCAACACCACGGTCGACCTGACCGCGGTGCCGGCCCCCGGCTTCAAGCTGAACACCTGGGGTGGGGCTGCCTCGGGGAGTGCTCCGACGGTGTCCGTGATCATGAGCACGCCAAAGACCGTGACGGCCCTGTTCGACACGGCAAACTACACGCTCAGCGCCACCGCGACCGGCCCGGGCTCCGTAGGAGTCAGCCTGGTCAAGGCGACCTACCGCTATCCCGATCTGGTCACGCTGACCGCGACGCCTTCCGCGCATGCGCACTTCGTGGGCTGGACCGGCGACACGAGCGCGAGCGGCAATCCGCTGGCGATCACCATGGCGGCGAACCGCACGCTGGTCGCGGTGTTCGCGCTCGACCAGTTCACGGTCACCTCGGCCGTGAGCGGCAATGGTGCCGTCATCCGCAATCCCGACCTGACGGTCTATGACTATGGCGCTCCGCTGGTGCTCAGCGCTTCCGCCAATGCCCTGTGGCACTTCACCCGCTGGACCGGCGATACCACGACAACCTCGAACCCGCTCAACCTCATCGTGACGCGGAACCGCTCGGTGACGGCCGTGTTCGACCTCACGTTCTATCCGCTGACCGTCAACATCGTGGGCCCGGGCGTAGTGCTCAAGGATCCGGACCAGACGACCTACCTGGAAGGCACCGTCGTTTCGCTGATCGGTGTGCCGGTTCCGGGCGCCCACTTCGTGAGCTGGACCGGTGATGCGAGCGGCCTCAAGGATGCCACCAGCGTGACGATGAATGCCCCGCGTGTCGTGACCGCGACGTTCGCCGGCGAGGCCTACACCTTGTCGACGCAGATCGTGGGCCTGGGCTCGATCGTGAAGACGCCCGACCAGGCGAGCTACGTCTATGGCGCGGCCGTCAAGCTCACGGCCGTGCCTGCGGATACCTCGCGTCACTTCCAGCGCTGGGGCGGCTTTGTCGATGGCACCCAGGACACGCAGACGGTGATCATCCGCAACAACTCGCTCGCCAAGGCGACGTTCGTCTCGAACCTCTATACCGTGACCGTGCTGACCGAGGGCACGGGCACCGTGACCCAGCTGCCGAGCAGCTCGCTGATCTACTACGGCGCGAACAAGTTAATCACCGGATCACCCGGCACGGGCTTTCAGCTCGAGGGCTGGCACGGCGACGTCGTCAGCATCTTCAACCCGATCGTGTTCCGTGCCGACAGCAACATGACCGTGACCTGCCGCTTCGTGGCAGCACCTGCGCCGGTCATGAACGTGACGATCGTGGGCAGTGGAACCGTGGCGCGCTCGCCGAACCTCGCCAGCTACCCGCCGTCCTCGAACTGCGTGTTGACCGCCACGCCGCTGGCGGGCTGGCACTTCCAGAACTGGTCGGGGGATGGGCTCGTGTGGGCCGACAACCCGCTGTCGCTGTTCATGGATCGCGACAAGAACATCGTGGCGACCTTTTCGCCGGACGGCTATGACCTGAGCACGCCGATCGTTGGATCGGGCGCGGTGATTCGCCTGCCCAACCAGGCTTCGTTCTCGCCGAACACGGCGGTACTGGTGACCGCGCAGGCCAACGCCGGATCGCACTTCGTCGCTTGGGCCGGCGACACCGCCGCGCCCGGCGGTGCCATGAACCTGACGATGAACCGCAACCGCAACGTCATGGCGCAGTTCGGGCACACGCTCTCGCAGGGCATCTCGCCGGTGGGGCAGTGGCAGGCCACGCCATCGGGCGGCCTGTACGTTCAGGGCGCGGTCGTGCAGTTGAAGGCGAAGCCGGTGCGTGGCTACCACTTCGACCACTGGGCCGGCGACACCACGGCAATCACCGCGACGCTGCCGGTGGTGATGTGGATGGACAAGACCATCGCCCCGATTTACCTGCGGAACCACTACCAGGTATCGCTGCGCTCCGAGGGTTCGGGCTCGGTGTCGAAGGCGCCCGACTCGCTGTCGTACGCCTTCGGCACGCCGGTCACGCTGTATGCCACGCCGGTGGCCGGCTGGCACTTCACCAACTGGTCGGAAGAGCTGACGGATTTCGTCAACAGCACCGATGTCGACGCGTGCGATATCTGCCACGCCGCGACCTCGAACCCGGTGCACATCACCGTGAACGACAATCACCTGATTGTCGCCAATTTCGAGCTCGATCCCTTCCCCGTACTGTTGGTGTCGGATGGCGGTGGCACGGTGATTTCGACTTACACGCCGCAGCCCGGTCCCGACAGCACCATCACCGTCGAGGCCGTGGCGGCCGATGGCTTCGCGTTCGCAGCGTGGGAGGGCGACGCCAAGGACCAGCCGAACCCGCTGACCCTGAAGCTCTCGGGCCCCGCGACGTTCAAGGCGCGCTTCGCCGCGACCACCGCTGCCGCGGTCGAGCCGCCGGCCGCGCGCACGCTCGCGGTACTGGCACTCGCACCGGTTTCGCCGAACCCCGCGCAAGGCAGGACACGCTTCAGCTTCTCGCTACCGCGCGCGTGCAAGGTGCGGATGGACGTGCTCGACGTGCAGGGCCGCGAGACCGAGCTGCTGGTCGAGGGCGAGATGGCGGCAGGGCAGCACCAGGTCGAGTGGTCGGGTGGATCAGGCAGGAGTGCACCGCCTGTGGGGATCTTCTTCGTGAGGCTCAAGACCGCCGACGGTGTGCTGACGCGGCGGTTTGTGATGACGCGGTAGGCGCTTGCCGGCGTTGCCGGCATGAACTCGAGCCAGGCATTGAGCCATTGTGACTCGCCTCTGAGTGCGTGGCAGCTTGGGCCTCAAGATGCCTCCTAGCCCCGCACAGGAATTACTCGTCGATCGAGTCGAGCCTGTCGTGGGATCGCCTGAAGCACTACTTCGTCTTAAACGCCGGCATGACGACGATTGGGGCATCGCTGCTGAAGGTAGGGAGCGGCAGATTGGATTCCCTGCTCATGGACCTGGTCGCGTCCGCTGTGTTCTGGGTGGGATTGTTCGCGGCGGCGCTCGGCATCGTGTCGATCTTCCGCAGCCGTGAATACGATCGGGTTACGCTATTCAAGAAGGCGCAGCTGGAGCGGTTCTGGGCTACGACCAGCCGATTCAGCCCGACGGTGGAGTGCACGCCTCGTTGGCGATCGGCACCACTCGTGGCATGCGAAAGACGAGCGAGCCTGCCCTCGGATAGCATGCTCGTGGACTACTTCCCCGGTGGCCAGTAGCGCTCTGCCCCGAGCTGCCCGGGCGCCACGTCTTAGCCACGGGGGCCCCCCACTGGTCTTCAGATTCGGGGCCGCCCGGCTCTGGTGTGAGCCCGCAGGCTTGCTTCCGCTAGGCCCCCCTTCTAGATTACGGCCCCGGCATCACTCACGGGACCCGTTAGCTCAGTCGGTAGAGCACCTGACTTTTAATCAGGGTGTCGCTGGTTCGATCCCAGCACGGGTCACCAACTCTTTGGCCTGCTTACAGATAAAAGGCCTTGCATCGTCGTCCCGGGCGCGTCAACTTAATGTAAATCGATCCTCGGGTGTCTGCATCTACACCAGTGTCCGGACGAGCCTGTCCGGTCTGGCAGTTCGGGGCAGCGAGTCCCGGCGCGGCAGACTCGACCCCTAAACCCTAACCTGGCCCGACCGCGGAGTGAGGGAAGTGGATTGTAACGAGGTGTTGGAGCAGCTCGCGGAGTACCTCGACGACGACGCTCGCGAGGAGCTTTGCCAGGCCATCAACGCGCATCTGACCCGATGCCGCGATTGCCGGCTCGAAGTCGACACCGTCAAGAAGACGATCGTCCTCTATCAGGTCGACCGGGAAGTGCCGTTGCCGGCGTCCGTGTTTTCCGGGCTCGAGGCGGCGATGTCGAAGGAGTACCGCAAGTCGGAGTCTTGATCGGGGCGTTGGCCGCCCTGTTCTCCAGGATTGTCCCGCCAGCGCCGTGCCCGCCGGAATTCAATTCCTGCGGGCTTTTCCATGCCCTGCATTCGGCTGGCGGGCGCCCGCCCCTGATTGCAGTCGCGCCATGCGCTGGCTACGGTGTACAAACTACACTCGCTTCCGCCACGCACACCGGTGCGCGGCGCCTGAGCCGTTTGCCGCTCGAGCGCCGCGAGCCCTTGCCCTGATGGAGACCGCATGGAATCCCGGTTCAATCGCACATGAGCCCCTTCGTCCATCGCATGAGCGCCGCCTCCGGGCCGCGCACCTGCCGCGCGCATGATGCGCTGGCCATCGCATTCGTCATCCTGTCGGCCGTCACAGCCCTCGCCACGCCCGCCGCTGCGCGAATCAACGTCGCCGATATCCGCGGCTTGATCAGCGTCGGCTACACCAAGCTATCCTCCGACGTTTCGCCGGCCGGCTCGATGTCCGCCTCGGTGGGGTTACGCGTGCCCGTGACGCCCACGTTCTCGGTGGGACCGGCGATCGCGTTCCACCTGCTCGGCAGCGAAACCGTCGAGCGCGGCAGCCTGCTCGCGAGTGTCGACTACAGCGCCTTCGAAGTGGGCCTGCTCGGACACTGGAAGCCGCAGGGGTGGGGGCCGATCGCCCTGATCTCCGCGGGCCCGGAGCTCGTCACCGCGCGCGCCGATCTCTCGACCACCGGTGGCGGCGCGGCGTTCAGCGACCTCGCCATCCAGGAAACCGCGGGTGCCGCCGCACTTAGCGTCACGCTGATGAAGTCGCACGAATCGCCGGTGCGGGTGGGGTTGGAGTTGGCCGGGCGCTGGGCGTTCATGAAGCAGGACGATTGGAAGTTGCTGAGCACACGGCTCTGCTTCCACTTCTAGTTTCTCCGCGAAGCCCCGCTTTTGACAGCCGCGGGGACCGCTCCTATCCTCAGGGCAAGTTGTAACTCCTTCGGGGCGGGGCGCGATTCCCCACCGGCGGTAAAGCCCGCGAGCGGCCAGCGACCCCACTCCCAATGTCACTTGGGAGTAGGCGAGCCGGTTCGCAGATCCGGTGAGACTCCGGAGCCGACCGTACAGTCGGGATGAAAGAAGGAGTGGTCGGCGCGTGCGTTTTTGGCATGCGCTCTTCTGACTGCTTATCGCCCCGTGGCTTCCTCTCGACCTTAAAGAGGCCACGGGGCGATTCGCGTTTTGGACGGAGTGAATGGCGCCACAGTCTCGCGAAATCGATGAGCGCTTCATGCGCCGCGCGCTGCAGTTGGCCGAGCGCGGGCGCGGACGCACCTGGCCGAACCCGGCCGTGGGGGCGGTGCTGGTGCGCGGCGGCAAGATCGTCGGCGAGGGCTGGCATTGCGCCGTGGGCCTTCCACATGCCGAAGCGATCGCGCTTGAGCGCGCGGGTAACAAGGCGCGCGGCGCCACGCTCTACGTGACGCTCGAGCCGTGCGCGCATGCGGGACGTACGCCGCCGTGCGCGAGCGCGATCATCGCGGCGGGTGTCGCGCGCTGCGTCGTGGCGGTGCGTGATCCGCACGCCATCGTTGATGGCCGCGGGCTCGCGGCGCTGCGCCGCGCGGGGCTGGCGGTCGAAGTGGGCGTGTGCGCGGACGAGGCGTGCGAAGTGCTGGGTGGCTACTGGCTGCGGCACGCCGAGGAGCGACCGCGCGTGACCTGGAAGGTGGCCGCCACGCTCGATGGCCGGATCGCCGACGCCAAGGGCAACGCGCGCTGGATCACGGGGCCTGAGGCGCGCGCGCGCGGCCATGCGCTTCGCGTCGCGAGCCAGGCGATCATCATCGGCGCGGGGACTGCGCGCAGTGACGATCCGCGGCTGACGGCGCGGCATGCAGCGGCGCTGAGCGCGGCGAACGGGCGTGGCCCGAAGCACGCCGGCGAACTCCGCCAGCCGCTACGTGTGGTGTGCGACACGCGGCTGCGGCTGCCGCTCACGCTCAAGTTGTTTACGCCGCCGCTCGCCAGGGGCACGGTCGTGGCGTGCGGTCCACTGGCGACGAAGGCGCGCGAGGCCGCGCTGATCGCGCGCGGCGTTGGCGTGTGGCGATTGCCGCTCGTGGGCGGCGGTGTCTCGCCGCGGGCGCTGGCGCGGCGGCTGGCGCGCGAGGAGTGCCAGGAGGTGTTGCTCGAAGGCGGGGCGGCGCTCGGCACGGCGTGGCTCAAGGCGTCGCAAGTGGATCGCATCATGATGTTCTTAGCACCCAAGTTGCTCGGCGGCGGGCTCGCGTGGTGCGGCCCGTTCGGGCGCGGCCGGTTGGCGAAGGCAATCGAAGGCCGCATCGAGTCGTGCGAGACGCTCGGCGCCGACGTACTGATCACAGTGGGGTTGCGCTGATGTTCACGGGACTGGTGGAGACGCAGGGTACGGTCGCGGGACGCGAGCAGCGCGAGGGCGGACTGCGGCTCATGCTACGCGTGCCGCAGGGCTACGATGCGCTGACCGGCGACAGTATCTCGGTCAACGGCTGCTGCCTCACCGTGACGGGCATCACGCCCGCTGGACTCACCTTCGATGTCGTGCCCGAAAGCGTGCGGCGCACCGCACTCGGCGATCTCGCGAGCGGCGATGCCGTGAACCTCGAGCGCTCGCTGCGGCTCGACTCGCGCCTGGGCGGGCACCTGGTGCAGGGACACATCGATGGCGTGGGACGCGTGATCGAAGTCTTGCCGGAAGGCGAAGGCAAGCGCATCGCCTTCGAGGTGCCGAAAGCCATCGCGCGCTTCGTGGCGGAGAAGGGTTCGATCGCGATCGATGGCGCCAGCCTGACGGTCGCGGCGTGCGCGGGGACGCGCTGCGAAGTGGCGTTGATTCCCCACACACTGGCATCCACGGTCGCGGGGCGCTATGTCCCGGGGACCCGAGTCAATATCGAGGCGGACGTGATGGCGCGCTATGCGGCACGCCTGATGGAAGCCGCAGGGGAGGATCGATGAGCGTCATGACGAAAACTCGCAAGGCGCCGCGCAAGGCGGCAGCGCGCAAGGCGCCACGCGGGGCGACCGCGACGAGTGCGGCCCGCAAGTCGCCGCGCAAGGCTGCAGCGCGCAAACACGCAACCCCCGCCGAGCCCCGCATCGCGCGCGGACAGGGGATCCCCAAGGACCTGCGACTCACCGTCGAGCAGGCGGTCAAGCGCATCGGCGAAGGCAAAATGATCATCGTGATCGACGATGAAGATCGTGAGAACGAAGGCGATGTCGTGTTCGCCGCGAGCAAGGCGACGCCCGAGACCGTGAACTTCGCCCTCAAGCATGGCCGCGGCATTCTGTGCGCGCCGATGTCGGCGGAGGAATCGGATCGTGTCGGGCTCAAGCTGATGGTGGATCGCAACACTGCGCGCTTCGCCACGCCCTTCACCGAGTCGGTCGACGCACGTATCGGCACCACCACGGGCACTTCCGCATTCGACCGCGCGAAGACGTTGCGTGTGCTGGCGAATCCCAAGACGCGTAGCGAGGACCTGCTGCGGCCCGGGCACATCTTCCCGCTGCGCGCGGTCCCCGGCGGAGTGTTGCGCCGCGCCGGGCACACCGAGGCCGTGCCGGATCTCTGCCGGATGGCGGGACTGCGGCCGGTAGGAGCGTTGTGCGAGATCCTGACCGAAGACGGTCACATGGCTCGGCTGCCGGAGTTGATCCCGTTCGGCCGCAAGCACGGGCTCGGCATCCTGACGATCCGCGACCTGATCGAGTACCGACGCCAGAGCGAGCAACTGGTGCGTCGCGTGGTGTCGGTGCCGCTGCCCACCCAGTACGGCACCTTCCAACTGGTGTTGTTCGAGAGCCTGCACGAAGGCGACCACCACGTCGCGCTCGTCAAGGGCCGCATCACCGGTCGCGACCCCGTGCTGGTGCGCGTCCATTCGCAATGCCTGACGGGCGACGTGTTCGGCTCGCAGCGCTGCGATTGCGGCGCGCAGATGCACGCGGCCCTCGCGGCGATCGGCAAGCGGGGGCGCGGCGTGTTCCTGTACCTACGCCAGGAAGGCCGCGGGATCGGGCTGGCCAACAAGCTCAAGGCCTATGCGCTGCAGGACGAGGGGCTGGACACGGTCGAGGCCAACGTCAGGCTGGGCTTTGAGGCCGACTTGCGGGATTACGGTATTGGCGCCCAGATCCTCTACGATGTAGGAGTCCGCAACCTCGAGTTGATGACGAACAACCCGCGCAAGGTCGTCGGGCTGGAGGCGCACGGGTTGCACATCGTGCGCCGCGTGGCGGTCAAGATCGCGCCCAATCGCCACAACCGGAAGTATCTCGCGACCAAACGGGACAAACTCGGCCACCTGCTGGACGTGGGCCTGGGAGAAACGTGAGCGTGCTGGAAGTTCGTCCGGATCACGACGCCAAGGGCCTGAAGTTCGGGCTGGTCGCGGCGTGCTTCAACGAGCGCTACGTCCAGCGCCTCGTGCAGGCGGCGCTCGAGGTGTTCAAGGGCCGCGGCGCACTCGAATCGGACCTCGCGGTCCATTGGGTACCGGGCGCCTATGAGCTGCCGTTGGCGGCGCGATGGATGGCGCAGCATGCGACGCCCGATGCCATCGTGGCGTTCGGCGTCGTCATTCGTGGCGAGACCGAACACTTCCGGCTGGTCGCTGATGCGTCTTGCGAGGGACTGATGCGCGTCACGCTGGACACCGGCGTGCCGGTGCTCAACGGCGTGCTGGCGGCGTATGACGCCGCACAAGCCGAAGCGCGCTGCGGCGGAGCGATGGGCAATCGCGGCGCCGAGATCGCGTTGGCGGCCGTCGCGATGGCGCGGTTGCGCGCCCAGGTGACGCCGCGTGGCTAAGCCGGCTGCCGGACCGCGCCGCCGCGCGCGGGAGACGGCGTTTCGCGTGGCGTTCCAGGCCGACGTCAATGGCGACACCTTCGCCGACACATGGGATGCGCGCCGCGTCGAGGAGCACCTGAGCGATGACCAGGAAGCGCTCGTCGTCGATGTCGTGCGCGCGCTGACGGGACAGGGTCACGAAGTCGACCGCTTGTTGCGCGAAGCGGCGAAGCACTGGCCGCTCGAACGCTTGAGCGGCACGGATCGCGCGGTGCTGCGCTCGGCGGTCGCCGAACTGCTGTCGCGCGCGGGCACGCCGGCGCGTGTGGTGATCGATGAAGCGATTGACCTGGCGCGCGCCTACGGCTCCGAGGAGTCCGGGCGATTCGTCAACGGTGTGCTCGACACCATCGCGCACGCCCTGCGGCCAGCGGAATTCGAATGAAGCTGGCGCTGCTCTCGGACATCCACGGCAATCTCGAGGCCCTTCAGGCGGTGCTCGCGGATGTCGCGGCCTTTAAACCCGATGCGCTGGCCTGCCTCGGTGACTTCGTGGGCTACGGGGCCTCGCCCAACGAATGCATCGGGCGGCTCAAGCCGCTGATCGAAGCGGCGGTGGTGGGCAACCATGACGCCGCGGCGCTCGGCAAGCTGCGGCTCGGCGGCTTCCAGACCGATGCGGCGACGGCGGCCCGCTGGACCGCGGAGCAGCTCACGCCCGAACACCGCGCCTACCTCGACGGCCTGCCGTATTCGATCGTCTGGCATGATCACCGCCTCGTGCACGCCACGCCGTCCGAACCCGAGGAGTGGCACTACGTGTTCTCGATCGCCGATGCGCGGTTGGAGTTCGGCACGTTTCGCGAACGGCTGGGGTTGATCGGCCACTCGCACGTGCCCGGGGTGTTCGAAAGTGACGGCGCCAAGATCTCCTACCTGCGCACACCCGAGGTCGAGTTGCGCGCGGGCAGGCGTTACCTGGTGAACGTGGGTAGCGTGGGCCAGCCGCGCGATGGCGACCGGCGGGCCGCATGGCTGCTGCTGGATACCGACGACGACCGGCTGGAACACCGCCGCGTGGAGTACGACATCGAGGCTGCCGCGACGCGCATTCGCGACGCCGGGCTGCCGCCATTCCTGGCCGAGCGGCTCAAGTGGGGGGAATGATGCGCCGCGTCTCCACGCTGGATCATTGGGAGTCGTACTGGAAGGGCCACCAGGATCTCGACCGCACCTACTCGACGGGGGGAAGGCTCGCGCGCGAGATCCTCGCCGACGGTGCGGTGCGGGGTAAGCGCGTGCTCGAAGTCGGCGCGGGTTCGGGGCGTGACTCGATCGCCCTGGCGCGCGAGGGCGCCATCGCCATCGTGCTCGACTATTCGCCCGCTTCGCTGCGGTTGGTGCAGCAGCAGGCGCGCGCGCAGGGACTGCCCGTGCAGCTGGTGCACGCCGATGCGCTGGCCATGCCGTTCCGCGACGGCTCGATCGACATCGTCTTCCACCAGGGGCTGCTCGAACACTTCCGTGACCCCATGCCCTTGCTGGTCGAGAACGCGCGCATCACGCGCAAGGGCGGGCACGCCATCATCGACGTGCCCCAAGCGTTCCATCTTTACACCCTGATGAAGCAGACCCTGATCCTGTTCAACGCGTGGTTCGCGGGATGGGAGACGCAGTTCACGCCCGCGGGGCTCGAGCGTCGCGTGGCAGAGGCCGGCTTCACCGTGCGGCGCACGTATGGCGAGTGGATGGTGCCGGGGCTCGCCTACCGCGTGCTGCGCGAGTTGCTCAAGCGCGGGCTTAAAGTCAGCCTGCCGCTCGAGCCGCGTGGGCCTGAATGGTGGGCTTTAGCGTGGGAAGGGTTGCGCGCCCGCTGCTCGCGCTCGCGCTGGTCGCTGTGGACGAGTCACGTGATCGGAACGGTAGGCGAGAAGCCGTGAGCGGCATGCGGCACCTGCTGGCCATCAATTTCCGCGACCCGGGGCATCCCGAGGCCGGCGGGGCCGAGCTGCACCTGGAGGAAATCCTGCTGGAAGCGGTGCGCCGCGGCTGGCGGGTGACCTGGCTGGCCTCCGGGTTTCCCGGGGGTGCCAGCGAATCCACCCACCGCGGGATGACCATCGTGCGCCGCGGGCTGTGGTGGAACTTCAATCTGGTCGTGCCGGGGGTGCTGCGGCGGGAATTTTCCAACCCTCGGCCCGATCTGGTGGTCGAAGACATCAACAAGGTGCCGTGCTTCACGCCACTCTGGACCCGCTCGGAAGTCGCCGTGATCGTGCCGCACCTGTTCGGCGCCACGGCATTCCAGGAAACCGCATGGCCGGTCGCGATCTATGTGCAATTCATGGAGTGGTTCATTCCCAGCGTCTACCGGCGTTGCCGCTTCGTCGTGATCTCCGAGAGCACGCGGGACGACCTCGTGCGCCGCGGTGTCCCCGCCGCCCGGATCACCGTGGTGCATTGCGGGATGGATCATGCCGCCTACCCGGCCGCCGATGCGGCGGAAAAATCGGTGCAGCCCTCGGTGGTGTTCGTCGGGCGCCTGCGCCGCTACAAGGGGCTCGACTGGCTGATCCGCACCTTCCCGCGCGTGTTGTCGCGGGTGCCGGGGGCGCGGCTCACGGTGATCGGCGATGGCCCGGACCGCGAGCGATTGAACGCGACCGTGACGGGTTCCGCAGCACTTGGCGCGGTCGAGTTCCTGGGCTTCCTACCGCGCGCCGAGAAGGCGCGGTGGTTGCGCTCGGCGTGGGTCGTCGTCCAGCCTTCCCCGAAGGAAGGCTGGGGCCTGACCGTGATCGAAGCGGGTGCGAGCGGAAGTGCTGTGGTGGCGGCCGACAGCCCGGGATTGCGCGACTCCGTGCGACGTGACGAAACGGGACTGCTCGTGCCCTTCGGCAACGATGCCGCGATGGCCGACGCGCTGGTGCGCGTGCTCACCGATGCGGCGCTGCGGCGCAAGCTCAGCGATGCCGGGATCGCCTGGGCGCGGCGCTTCCAGTGGCCGGACTGTGGCGCGCGCTCGATCGAGGGGCTGACGGGCGGCACCTTGCGTACGCCCAAGGGCTCACGGTGAGCGGCACGGGAGCCGCGGTCGAGTCGGCCAGGCCAGGTTTGCCCAAGGCGTGGTTGCTGGTGGCGAAGGTGCTGTTCTCGCTGGGCCTGTTTGCGTTCCTGTTCACGCGCATGCCGGTGGCGAATGTCGCGGCGACCCTGCGCGCCGCAAATCCCGCGATCCTCGCGAGCGCCTTCCTGCTGTTGTTCGTGAGCAACGTATTGGGAGCGTGGCAGTGGTGGCACCTGCTCGACGCCGTCGGCATCCGCATCAAGTTCCCCCGCGTGTTGGGCTACTACCACGTCGGGTTGTTCTTCAATAATTTCCTGCCCGCGAACATCGGCGGCGACATCGCGCGCGTGGTGGACGCCTCGCGTCACGGCGAGACTCGCGCGGCGGCCGTCTCGACGGTCGTGCTCGATCGCGTGATCGGCACGGTGGCACTCGCCGGGCTCGCGGTGGTGACCACGGTACCTGCGATCAACCGCTTCCATCTCGGGCTCATGTACCTGGCGCTGGTGGGGTTCCTCGTGCTCAGCGTCGGCATGCTCATCGGCGTGCTGCACCCGAGCGTGCTGCCGGCGGTCGAGCGCGTGATGTCACGTATCGGTCTCAAGTTTCTCGAGCCGCACTTGGACGACCTGTCGCGGCGCTTCGCCGCCTATCGCGCGCGCGGCCGCTTGTTCGCGGGGTTGATCGCGCTGGCGCTGGTGATCCAGGTCATGCGGGTGGGGGTGCACGTGCTGGTAGGGAGGGCGCTGGGGCTGACCCTGCCGCTGACCTACTTCCTGCTTTTCGTTCCGTTGCTGGCGGTGATAGTCTCGCTGCCCATCTCATTGAATGGCATTGGGGTACGCGAAGGCGCCGGCATGGTGTTGTTCGGCCTGGCCGGGGTCGGTCGCGAGCTGGCGTTTTCGCTCCAATTCACGACTTATCTGGTGGCCGTCGCCGTCAGCCTGCTCGGAGCTTTCGTGCTTTTGGGCAGGACGGTGCGACGGAGCCTGCGGTCGCGCGATCCTTTAGGAGGTCCGCCTGATGTTCAGCCGTGAGCGCACCACCGTCCTCGTGGCGCTCGGTGTCTACGCCGTGGTGGCGATCGTTTACATGATCACGCTGGCCCCGACCGTGCCGTTCTGGGATGCCGGCGAGTTCATCGCCTGCTCGTACATCCTCGGCATCCCGCACCCGCCCGGGACTCCGCTGTACATCCTGCTCGGCCGCGTCTGGTCGCTGATCCCGCTGGGCACCGTGGCGTGGCGCATCAATGCCATGTCGGCGCTGCCCTCGGCGCTGACCATCGTGTTCACCTACCTCTCGACGCTCAAGCTGATCCGGCTCGCGCAAACGCGCGGGGGGGAAGAGGGCGCTGAGGCTACGCTTACCGACGACCTGTTCGCGCACCTGGGCGCCGTGATCGGCGCACTGCTGCTCGCCTTCTCCGACAACTTCTGGGAGAACTCGATCGAGGCCGAAGTCTACTCGCTCGCGAGCCTCGCGCAGATCCTCGTGTTCTGGCTGGGGCTCAAGTGGTGGGAGGAGCACGAGAAGCGCCCCACCGCGGGTCCGCTGCTGCTGTGCGTCTACGTGATGTGGCTGAGCGTCGGGCTGCACCTGGGTGTGGGGCTCATGGGGCTGCCGCTGATCGTGCTGGTGTGGCTGGTCGACCGGCGCGCCGCGACGGTGTTCGCCATGCCGTTCCTCGCCATCATGCTTGTCACCATGGGGCTCGAGAAGATGGCAGGCGGCGTCATCCTGCTGTCGATGATCACGTTCTTCATCTTGGCGGCGCAGCGCAAGCTCTCCTCGACCGTCGTGTGGATCTCATCCGCGCTGGCGGCGTACGCCCTGTACTACGCCTATAGCGACCTCGAGATGACCCCGTTCGCCGCGGCCGTCGCCGTCGCCTCGGTGTCGCTGCCGCTGATCGCGCTGTCCCGGCGCTCGAAGGAGGGCAAGATCATGGCCCTGGCACTGGGGCTCATGGTGATCGGCTACTCCACGCACGCCTACCTGCCGATTCGCGCTGCCTTGCACCCTGCCATCAACGAAGGCAACCCCTCGACCTGGCCTGCCTTCCGCGACCTGCTCGAGCGCAAGCAGTACGGGCAGATGGACATGTTCACCCGCCGCTCGGCGTGGGGGAACCAGCTCAACAAGGAATTCTGGCGCTACTTCTCGCGCCAGTGGCTGCTGTTCCCGGCAGACCGCTTGTGGTCGACCCTGTTGCCGCTGGCGCTGGGCCTCGCCGGGGCGTGGTGGCAGTTCAAACGGGAGAAGAAGTCGTTCCTCTACACCTTCGTGATCTTCGGGTTATCGACGGCCGGCCTGATCGTGTTCCTCAACTTCTCGGATCATGAAGTCCGCGACCGTGACTACTTCTTCACCACCGGCTACCACATCTACGCGCTGTGGATCGGCATGGGCGTCACCTACGCGATGGTGTGGGTGCGCGACTCGTTCTCGCCGGGGGCGCTGCAGCGCTATGCCACCGCGGCCGCGGCATTGTTACTGGCGTCGCAGCCGGTACTGCTCGCGCGCACGATGTGGCACTCGCACGACCGCCGCGGCAACTACGTGGCGCACGACTACGCCTACAACATGCTGGCGGCGCTCAAGCCCCACTCGTACATGTTCACCAACGGCGACAACGACACCTTCCCGCTGTGGTACATGCAGCAGGTCGAGCACTTCCGCCAGGACGTGCGCGTCGTCAACCTGAGCCTGCTCAACACCGACTGGTACATCCAGCAGTTGCGCGACGAAGCGCCCAAGGTGCCGATCAAGCTCGACGACGCCACGATCCGCCAGTTGGGCGTCGGCTACGTGCGCGACGCCAACGGCCAGGCGATGTACACCAACGAGTTCATGGTGCATCACCTGATCGATCAGTCGCGCCAGGGGGACGGCTGGTCGATGCAGCCGTTCTTCGCCGTGACCGTGCCCGAGCACTACGGCTACGAGAAGTACTTCACGCTCGAAGGCCTCGCGTATCGCGTCAATCGCGACACGCTGCAGGGCCTGATCGACGTTCCCAAGACGAACCAGTCGCTGTACGAGACCTTCAAGTATCGCGGGCTGTTCTTCGCCGATGGCGCCTGGGACACGCTGGTGTATAAGGACGAGAACGCCTCGACGCTGTCGCGCAATTACATGGCAGCGCATATCCAGCTGGCCTATCACTACCGCCGGCAAGGCGACTTGAAGCATGCGATCTCCGAGATGGAGCGCGTCAGCCGCATGTTCCCCGACTTCACCGAAGGCCTGGTTCCGCTCGGCAGCTTCTACATCGAGGCGGGGGACACGGCCAGGGCAATCGAGTTGTTCCATCACCTGACGGCGCAGGACGCTTCGAACCCCGAGGCCTGGTACTACTACGGCGTCGCGTTGGCGTCCAAGGACCAGATCAAGCAGGCGATGGATTGCTTCGACAAGGCGATCCGGCTCGATCCCAACTACCCGAACCCGTTCTACGCTGCCTACTACACGCTCAACCAGGCGGGGCAGACCGAGAACGCCCTGCACTATCTCGAGCAGTGGCTCGAAGGGCACCCGCAGGACGCGCAGACGCGCGCGCTGCTCGACCGCCAGCATCCGCAGGCCAGTGGGCAGCCGTTGTTGCGGCGTCCCGTAGCACCGGTCCTGCCCTAGCCGCCATGGCGAACTCGCATGCATTGGTGACCGGGGCCGCGGGATTCATCGGCTCGCATTTGACCGAGCGGTTGCTGCGCGACGGCGTGCGGGTGACGGGCGTCGATTGCTTCACCGACTACTACGCTCCGGCACTCAAGCGGCGCAACATCGCAGCGGCACTCGAACACCCGAGCTTCCAGTTGTTGGAGATCGACTTGGGGACGGCTGACCTGGCAGCGCTGCCCGAAGTCGACGTGGTGTTCCACCAGGCCGCGCAGCCCGGCGTGCGCGCCTCGTGGGGTGCTGAGTTCTCGGTCTACACCTCGCACAACGTGCTGGCGACGCAGCGGCTGCTCGAACGCTACCGGGGACACGCGCTCGAGCGTTTCGTCTACGCCTCCTCGTCGTCGATCTATGGCGATGCCGAACGTTACCCGACCGACGAGTCGTTGATGCCAAAGCCGTTCTCGCCCTACGGCGTCTCGAAGCTCGCGGGCGAGCACCTCGTCAATCTGTACGGCCGCAACTTCGGGCTGGCGACCGCGGCGTTGCGTTACTTCACGGTGTACGGACCGCGCCAGCGACCCGACATGGCGTTCCACCGCTTCTGCCGCTCGATGCTGCGCGGTGAGCCGATCGCGGTGTACGGGGACGGCAGGCAGTCGCGTGACTTCACCTTTATCGATGATTGCATCGAGGCGAACGTACGCGCCTGGAAGCGCGCTGCCCCGCAAGGGGTCTACAACGTGGGCGGCGGCTCGCAGGTCGAGGTGCTCGAGGCGATCCAGATGCTCGAGAATCATCTCGGCACGAAGGCGATCGTGCGGCTCGAGCCGCGGCCCCCGGGCGATCCCATGCGGACGCGCGCCGATGCCACGCGGATCCGCGCCGACCTCGACTTCGTGCCCGCGACGCCGATCGACCAGGGGCTCGCCGCCGAGGCGGCGTGGGCGCGCGGGGTGTACGCGGGAGCCAAGGCATGAGCACGCAGGGCGTCGGGCTGTCGGTGGTGGTGCCGTTGTACGACGAGGTCGAGAGCCTTCCCGAATTGCACCGCGAGTTGCTCGCAGCCCTCGACGCGCTGGCTTTAAGCTGGGAGATCCTCTACATCGACGACGGCTCGCGCGACGGCTCGGACAAAGTGATCGGCGAGCTTGCGGCCTCCGACCCGCGCGTGCGCGCGGTGTCGTTCCGGCGCAACTTCGGCAAGTCGGCGGCACTCGCCGTGGGGTTCAAGCAGGCGCGCGGAGAACTCGTCGCGACCATGGACGCCGACCTGCAGGATGATCCCGCCGAGTTGAAGGACATGCGCGACGCGATGGCGGGCGGGTTCGACCTGATCTCGGGGTGGAAGCGCAATCGCCAGGATCCGCTGACCAAGACGATTCCATCGCGCCTGTTCAACATGGTGACGTCCCATGTCGCGGGCATCAAGCTCCACGACTTCAACTGCGGCCTCAAGCTCTACCGCCGCGAAGTCATCGAGTCCATCGAAGTGTACGGCGAGCTGCACCGCTTCCTTCCCGCGATCGCGAACTGGCAGGGCTTCCGCGTGGGCGAGGTGCCGGTGCACCACCGCGCGCGCAAGTTCGGCTACAGCAAGTTCGGCGTCGCGCGTTTCGTCAACGGCTTCCTCGATCTCATGAGCGCCGCCTTCATCACCACCAGCGCGCTTAAACCCCTGCACGTGTTTGGCCGCGTGGGGCTGTTGTTCTTCGCCGTCGGCACTGGGATTGGGCTGTGGTTCGTGGGGTTGTTCATGCACGGCGAGCCGATCCACGTGCGGCCGCTGATGTTGTTCGGCGCCGGGCTCGTGCTGCTCGGCTTCCAATTCATCCTGATGGGGCTGCTCGGCGAGATGATCGCGCACCTCGGTGCGCGCAGCGACTATCCCTTGAAGCGCAGCCACAACTGGGACCTCCCGGCGTGAAGGCATTCGTGTTGGCGGGGGGACTCGGCACACGGCTGCGCCCCAAGTTCGGCGAGTTGCCGAAGCCGCTGGCGCCGATCGGCGGCAAGCCGTTCCTCGAACGCCAGCTCGGCTGGCTCCGCTCGCACGGCATCGCGCACGCCGTGTTGTGCACGGGCTATGGGGGTGCTGCGATCCGCGACACTCTGGGTGGGGTGAGCGCCGGTGTGAAGCTGGAGTTTTCTGAAGAGCGCGAACCGTTGGGCACCGGTGGCGCGCTGAAGCTCGCGCAGCCCCTGCTCGATGGCCCGTGTTGCGTGCTCAACGGCGACACGTTGCCCGAGGGCGACCCCTGGATGCTCGAGCAGGGCCGCTGGGAGACGGGGGCCATCGGCGCCATCGCGCTCTATGAAGTGGCGGATGCGCGCGCGCGCGGCCGCGTCGAATGCGACGCGCAGGGCCGGGTGCTGAGGTTTGTCGAGAAGGATGCCGATTATTCGGGTAGGGCCTGGGTCAATGGGGGCCTCTACACGTTTTCGTCATCGCTGTGGCGGCACATTCCCGCCGGCGTCTGTTCGCTCGAACGCGACGTGCTGCCGGGCCTGGCCGCCGAGGGACGCCTGCTCGGGGTGCGTCTGCCAGGGAACTTTTACGACATTGGTACGCCCGAGGAGTGGGAGCGGGCGGAAAGGCACTTCACTTCATGAGCGCTCCGCACTACTTCCGCGCCCGCGCTCCGCTGCGCCTGTCGTTCTGCGGCGGGGGCACCGACGTTTCGCCTTACCCCGAAGAGCACGGCGGCATGGTGCTGTCCTCGACCATCAACCAGTACGCCTACGCCTCGCTGCGCCCGCGCCGCGATTCGCGCGTGACACTGGCCAGCCTCGACTACGACGTGGTCGCCAAGTACGACCATCCGCGGCGCATGAAGTTCGACGGCAACTTGGACCTGATCAAGGCGGTCGTGCGCTCGTTCAAGCAGAAGCATGGCGCCGACATGTGGGTGCACTCCGATGCGCCGCCCGGATCCGGGCTGGGCTCGTCCTCGACGCTGGTCGTGGCGCTGATCGGCGTGATGGCCGAGTGGCTGCGCCAGCCGATCGACAGCTATGAGGTGGCCGAACTCGCCTACAAGCTCGAGCGTGTCGAGATGAAGCTCGCGGGCGGGCGGCAGGACCAGTACGCCGCGGCGTTCGGTGGCTTCAATTTCATCGAATTCCACAAGGACTCGACGCTGGTGACGCCGTTGCGCATCCGCAAGGACGTGATCGCCGAGCTCGAGTACCGGCTGCTGCTTTGCTACATGGGCCAGACGCGCCAATCGGCGCACATCATCGAGCGCCAGATGGAGTCGTACCGCGAGGGCAAGTCCAAGACGGTCGAGGCGCTGCACCACTTGAAGGCCGAGACCCTCGACATGAAGCACGCCCTGCTCGTCGGCGACATCGATGCGATGGGTGAGCTGCTGCACCAGGCGTGGGAGAACAAGAAGCGCCTGGACCAGGCCATCTCGAACACGCACGTCGACACGCTCTACCAGGTGGCGCGCAAGGAAGGGGCGATCGGCGGCAAGATGCCGGGCGCCGGGGGCGGCGGCTACTTCCTGCTGCTCACGCGCTTCGACCGCAAGCATCGCGTCGCCGCCGCACTCGAGAAGCACGGAGGCCAGGTGGTGCCGTTCCAGTTCGAGCGGCGCGGCATGACGGCGTGGGCGTCGACGGGCCCCGAACCGAAACCCAAAGGGACGCGGGCGCGTTAGCATGCGCGTCGGCCTGCTTGGGCCGCTGGCGCCGTGGCGCGGCGGACTGGCCCAGTACTTAGGCCTGCTGGGCGAGACGCTGGGGGCCCGCGCCGAAGTGCGCGGCATCACCTTCACGCGCCAGTATCCCGACCGCCTGTTTCCCGGGCAGTCACAGCTCGATCCGCAGGCGCCCGTTCCCCGCTTTCCCGTCGAATCGATGCTCGACTCGATCGGGCCCTCCAGCTGGCGCCGCGTGGCGCGTCGCTTCGAGGAGTGGGCGCCGGGTGCGGTGATCCTCAAGTGGTGGATGCCGTTCTTCGCGCCCTCGTTCGCCTCGGCAGTGGGACCCTTGCGCCGCCGCGGCACGCGCGTGGTGCTGGTGTGCGACAATCTGGTGCCGCATGAACGCCGGCCATTCGACGCCCAACTCACGCGCTGGATGTTGCGCAATTCGGACGGTTACCTCGTGATGTCGGACAGCGTGGAACGCGACCTCGACATGCTCAAGCCGGGCGCCATCCGGCGCCGCGTGCTGCATCCGCTGTATGCGCAATTCGACCAGGGCCGCTGGACGCGAGAGTCGGCGCGCGCCGCACTCAAGATCGAGGGCGAAGTGGTGCTGTTCTTCGGCTTCATCCGCCGCTACAAGGGGCTCGACACCCTGCTCGAAGCCTGGCCGCGCGTGCGCGAGCGACGCGACGCGACGCTCGTGGTGGCGGGCGAGCCGTATGAAGACGCCGAGGGGCTGCGGGCTCTGGCACAACGGGCCGGGGGCGCACGATCAGTGCGCATGCTCGACCGCTACATCCCGGATGATGAGGTTGAGGCGCTGTTCAAGGCCGCCGATGTCGTCGTGCTGCCCTACCGCTCGGCGACGCAGAGTGGCGTCACGCATGTCGCCTACGCGCTGGGCGTGCCGGTGATCACCACCGATGTGGGCGGGCTCGCCGAGACCGTGATCCCCGGCCGCACCGGAATGGTGGTGCCGCCCGAGCAACCTGCGGCTCTCGCCGATGCAATTGTCGAGTACTTCGAGCGCGGGTTGGCCACCGCGATGCGCGAAGGCGTCGCCGAACTGCGCCGCGCCCACTCGTGGGACACGCTGGCGAACGAAACGGTCGGCCTGATCGACGAACTGGCGCCGACGCGGGGCTGGCGGTGAGGAGCGAGACACGGCGTACCGCACTGTGGGTGTTCGTGTTCGCGCTGCTCGTTTATATCGTGAGTGGCGGTGGGCGCATTGTCGGCAGCGATGAGGTCTCGATGCTCGAACTGTCGCGCGGCCTGCTTGCCGGGCACGTGTGGGTGCCCGAAGGCGCCACGCTTAAAGGCCAGGGCGGGCGCGACTATACCAAGAACGCCGCGGCGCAGGCGGTGCTGGCTCTGCCGCTGGTGGCGGTGGGCGAAACCGCCGCGCGACTCGCGCACCTCGATGAACAACGCACGCGGCTGGCGGTGCGCTTCCTCGCTTCGTTCTTCAACGCCTTTATCTGCGCGCTGCTGCTCGCTGCCTGCTACGCCGCCGCGCGCAGGCTGGGGGCATCGCGCCGCGCCGCATTGTTGACGACGCTGACGCTCGGTTTCGCAACTCCGCTGTGGGTCTATTCGAAGAGCTTCATGGCCGAACCGCTCGAAGCGCTCGGGCTGCTGCTCGCGCTGTACGGCGCGAGCATGAGCGGGACGCCATCGCAGCGGGGCATGACGCCGGAACGCGTCGCCGCACTGGGTGCATTCATCGCCATCTCGGCGAAGCTCAGCATGCTACCGCTCACCTGCGGCGCGCTGGTGCCCCTGCTTGCGGTTCCGCGCCGCAGCTGGCGGTGGCCGGCCGCGGGGGTGGCGCTGGCGCTGGCAGGACACGCGCTCTACAACGCCGCGCGATTCGGCACTGCACTCGAAACGGGCTACGGCGCGCAAGCGACCCCGGCCGCCTACACGACGCCGATTCTGGTCGGGCTCTACGGCCTGCTGCTGTCGTCGGGGAAGGGGTTGGCGTGGTTCGCGCCCGCGGCGTGGTTCGTGCCTGCAGCACTCCGCGACGGCTGGCGCGAGTCGCGCCGCGCCGAGGCGACGCGTTCACGCTTCGGGATGGGGACGCCGCGCGGACGGCTGTGCGTGGGTGCACTCGCCACAACCGTGCTGGCGCTGCTGCTGTATTCGCGCTTCCAGCATTGGGCGGGCGATGGTTCCTACGGCCCGCGTTATCTCGTGCCGCTGCTGCCGTTGATGCTGCTGTGCGTGGGGCCAGCGCTGGCGGGGTGGCGCAAGGCGATTCCGCGCTCGAAGCTGCGGTTGGCGCTTTTCGCATTGGCGCTCGGCGCGTTCGTGCAGGTCGGGGGCGTGGCCATCTACTTCGGCGCGCAGATGCGCGAGGCCGGCGACTATCCCTATGCGCTGCCGCTCGAGGATCCGCACTTCATGAGCGACAGTCACTTCAACCCGCGCTACAGCCCGGTCGCCGGCAGTTGGCGCATGTTGTGGCGCAACGCCGGTGAACACATGAGCGGCCAGGCCCCGCGGCTCGACATGCATGCGGGCGGCGCGGGCGACAGCGCGACCCCGACGAGCCCCGCGCCCAACGCATCCGTGGCGGCCGCAGATCCCGACGCCCGCGATGCACGCACCGGACTCTCGGCCGCGGAACAGCGCTCGCTGCTCCACGGCCTCGACTTCTGGTGGCTCTACCTCGGCTATGCCGGGGTGGGGGGGATGGCGCCCCTTGCGCTGGCGTGGCTGCTGGCAGCCCTCGCCGTGCTGGCCGGCCTGCGCCTGCGCGCCGCCATGCGCGAGGAGACGGAAGCGCCGTGAAGCGTCTCGCGGTGATCGTGCTCAACTGGAACGGCCTCGCCGACACCCTGGCGCTGCTCGAATCGCTGGACCGCTGCCGGCTGCCGCAGGGCTGGGAGATGTGGACGATCGTGGTCGACAACGGTTCGACCGACGGTTCCGCCTCGACACTCGCGCAACGCGAAGGCGTCGAGTTGATCGCGCTGCCCGATAACCGCATGTATGCCGGCGGCAACAACGCGGGGCTTGCTCATGCGCTCGCTGGCGGAGCCGCGGCGATTGCCTTGCTCAACAACGACACCGTGGCGGACGCCGGTTTGTTCGAACGCCTGCTGCTGGCGCTGGAGCAGGACCCACAAGCGGGTGCTGCGGGCCCGCTCATCTACTACGGCCCGCCGACCGACCGCATCTGGTACGCGGGCGGCGCGTGCCATCCCGCGATCGCCTGCTCGTGGCACCGCGGCATCCGCACGCGCGACCACGGCCAGTACCGTGGCGTGGAATCGACCGGTTACCTGACCGGCTGTTGCTTCCTCGCGATGCGCGAGGTGTGGGAGCGCGTGGGGTTGCTCGATGAGCGCTATTACATCTACGCCGAGGACAGCGACTGGTCGCTGCGCGCGCGAGCGCTGGGGCTCAAGCTGCTGTTCGTGCCGACGGCGCGGCTGTGGCACAAGGTCTCGGCGAGCACCGGCAACCACAGCCCGTGGAAGACCTATCACTACGTGCGCGCGAACCTGCAACTCTACCAGCGTCACGCGCGCGGGCTGGGCCGCTGGACGTGGTGGCCGATGAGCCTGTTGACGCACGCCGTGGTGGCGTTGCGGCTGCTCGCGCAGGGCCGGGGTGCCGCGGCGTCCTCGGTACCGCGCGCCTACTTCGATGCCGCGCGGCATATCAACGCGGGGGAGGCGATGCCATGAGCCCGCCCTCGCAGCTGCCCCTGCAGCCCGTGTCCCCGCGCCCCTTCCGCGCCGGGCACCCCGAACGCGCGCGCGATGAGGCGGCGGTGTTCCTCTACGAAGTGCTCGACGAGTTGCCGCCGGGTGGGGCAGTGCTGGACGCCGGTTGCGGCCCGGGCTCGTGGGACTACACGCGGCGCAACGATCTCTCGATCACCGGCTTCGACGTGAAGTTCCCGCCGGGGCCCCCCACGCCGCGCCCCGGCCTGCGCGTGTTCCGGGCGGACCTCGGCTACTTGCCCCTGCGCGGGGGACAGTTCGACCTGACCGTCTGCCATTACGTGCTCGAGCATGTCACCGAACTCGCGGCGTGCTGCGATGAACTCGCGCGCGTCACGCGCGAGGGCGGCACGTTGTACCTGTCGGTGCCGCGCGCGAAGGCGTTCGACGACCGGCTCTACCGTTTCGCCGGCTACTTCGCCAAGTATGCGCTGTTCAAGTTCTCCAAGCGCATCGAGCACCAGCAGCGCTTCGACTTGCAGGGGCTGCTCGACGCGTTCTATGCGCGCGGCTTCGAGCTCGCGGCCTACGCGCGCGTGCCGGCGGGGTTCTCGTGGATGAACGACGCGCGCACCAAGCCACTGCAACGGCCGTTCACGCGCTTTGTCGCGGCGTGGCACCGCTGGACGGGCATCGACTTGGGGCACGATGCGAATTTCGTGCTGCGCCTGCGCAAGACGAACGTGCGTGGGTTGCGCCGCGTGACCCACGTTTGCCGCGAGTGTGGGGAGCACAGCGTGCTCGAGGGGACGCCGTGGCCGCAGCAGTGGAAGTGTCCCTGGTGCGGCAAGCCCAATCCACTCGGCGCCCCGCGATGATCGAGTTCCGCCGTGCGTGAGTCGATCAAGCGGCTGACGAAGGACTCGGCGGTCTACGGGCTCGGGCAGGCGCTCGGCCGCGCCGTGCAGTTGCTGCTCGTGCCCGTGCTCACGCGACTGCTGGTGCCCGCGGAGTTCGGCATCGCCGAGCTGGTCGCCGGCTACCTCGGCACCGCCGTGCTCGTGCTGGTGTTCGGCATGGACGCCGCCCTCGCGCGGTTCTTCTATGAGGAGCCGGACCGCGAGGCGCGAATCCGCATGGTGTCGACCTCGCTGGTGTTCCGGCTGGTGGTCTCGAGCATGGTGGCCGTGTTGTTGATCGTGTTCGCGGGTCCCCTGTCCGGGGCGCTGCTGCACGGCGCGGGTTACCGCAAGTACCTGTGGATGGGTGCTGCGACCTTGCCGTTCACCTTGCTGGTGATGTTCTGCAATGACGTCCTGCGCGTGACGTTCCAACCCGTCAAGTACATCACCCTGAACATCGTGCAGACGGTGCTCGTCACCGGGCTGTCGATCGCCTTCGTGGGGCCGTGGTTCCGCTTGAGCACGGCAGGCGTCTTGTATGGCCGGCTGGCGGGAGATGGGCTGGCGGCGCTCGTCGGGCTTGTGCTGATCCGCCACACCATGGGCTTCAGGCCGGACGGCGCCATCCTGCGCCGCATGCTTGCGTATGGTGCGCCGACGATCCCAGCGGCGGTGGCGTTCGCGGTGATCGCCGGGCTCGACCGCTTCGCCTTGCAGCGCACGCGCACCATCGAGGAAGTGGCGACCTATTCGGTGGCGCTGCGCTTCTATTCGGTGATGACGTTCGCGGCCTCGGCGTTCCACCTGGCGTATGGCCCATTCGTCTACGCGCGCGCGCGCGATCCCGAAGCGCCGCGGCTGTTCGCGCGCGTGCTGGTCAGCTACGTCGCCATCGCCTCGCTGGGCGCCATGACCGTCGGGCTGTTCGCGCCCGAAGTGCTGGGGGCTCTGGTGACGCGCGCCTATCACCCCGACGCCGCTGCCCTGCCCGCCCTGCTGCTCGCCTTTGCGGCGGTGGCGCTGGGTGCCTACACTGTGGCTTCGATCGGCATCGGTCTGGCGATCAAGACGCCGTTGCTGGCGGTGGGAGCGTGGTGCGGCGCGGTGCTCGCCGCACTCACGCACCTGCTGCTGACGCCGCGATGGGGTGCCGTCGGCGCGGGCTTCGCGACGTTGATGGGCTACTCCGGGGTCGCCGTCGTGACGTTCGTGTTCGCGCAACGCGTGCATCCGCTGCCGTATCGCGGTGTGTTTGCTACGGTTCTGTTCGCGATGGCGCTCGGGCTGTCGGTCGCGGCGCAACATTTTGCACCCGCGGGCCTCGCCGGGGTCGCCGTGCGGATTGCGGCCGTGCTGGCGTTCGTGGCGGTGTGCGCACGGGCGAAGGTATGGACAGAGCGTGGCGCCGTGGCGCCGCGGCCGCAGGCGCATTAGGGTGGTTCGCGAGTAACGACAGTTCTTTCGATGAGTGACGGCAGCCGTTCACGCAGGCGGAGCGCGGGAGGCAGAGGGATGTGCGGAATTGCCGGGTCGTACGACCCACAGGGACGCGTCAAGCTAGGCAGGCTGCAGCGCATGTCCGCGCTGATGCGGCACCGTGGCCCGGAGGATGAGGGTGTCGTGCTGCTGGAGGCGCGCGGCGGGCGCGCGATGGTGCTCGGTGGGCCCGATACGCCCGAGGCCGTCTACGCCGCGGCACTTCCCTACACGCCGGGACGCGGCAAGCAGGACGGCGCCTCATCGCTGATGACGAGCCCCGCGCATGTCGGCCTCGTGCATCGCCGGCTGTCGTTCCTCGACCTGAGTGCGGCCGGGCATGGCCCGATGTGCGACGCTTCCTCGGAGCTGTGGATCACCTACAACGGTGAGGTCTACAACTACCTTGAGTTGCGCGCGGAGCTGCAGGGGATGGGTGAGCAGTTTACCACCGGCACCGACGTCGAAGTGGTGCTCGCCGCCTACCGGCGCTGGGGTCGCGACTGCCTCAAGCGCTTCAATGGCATGTTCGCGTTTGCCCTGTGGGACGGCAAGCGCCGCGAGTTGTTCTGCGCGCGCGACCGCTTTGGCGTCAAGCCGCTCTACTACCAGTGGGAGGGGGATGGCATCACGTTCGCCTCCGACCCGCGCACGCTGGTGCTGTCGCGCGAGCGAGCGCCCAAGCTGCGCCGCGACGCGGTGCTCGATTTCGTGGCGCTCGACTGGGTCGATCACGAGGCGTCGACGTTCTTCGAGGACGTGTTGCAATTGCCTGCGGCGCACTACCTCGTGGTGGGCGAAGGCGGCATCGTGCTGACGCAGTGGTGGCAGCTTGATCCTCGCCGTCACGCCAGCGGCACGCCGGCCGACTGGGCCCACGAGTTCGCCGAGCGCTTCACCGACGCGGTCAAGCTCCGCCTGCGCGCCGATGTCGAAGTCGGCTCCTGCCTCTCGGGCGGGCTCGACTCGAGCGCCGTGGTCACCACCGCGACGAAGCAGTTGGGAGTGCCCATGCACGCCTTCACCTGCGCCTACGATGAAGGTCCTGCCTACGACGAGCGGCCCTATGTGCGCGCGGTGATCGAGGCGACGGGCGCGCGCTCGCACGTCATCGTTCCCGATGGCGGCGACTTCTGGTCGTGCTTCGACGCGCTCACCGACATGCAGGGCGAGCCCACCGCGGGCTCGGGGCTGTACTCGCAGTGGAAGGTGATGGAGCTGGCGCACCGCGCCGGCATCAAGGCGCTGCTCGATGGCCAGGGCGGCGACGAAACGCTGGCGGGCTATGGGCGCTACCTGCCGACGCGCCTGCGCGACCTGTTGGTCTCGTGCGAGCCGGGCCAGTTCATGAACCTGCTCGGGCCCGTCGCGGACAAGCTCGGGGTGACGACCACGCTGGCACTGACCTTCGAGCCATGGCTGCCGGGTGCCCTCGTGGGCGGGTTGCGCAGCCGCTTCGGCCAGGGCAAGGAGCGCGTGCTGTCGCCGATGGTGCGCGGTGCGGCGAAGGCGCGGGCGGCCGCGGTGCCCAGGCCGCCAACGAATTTCGACTCGGGGCTGCGCAACCATCTCGCCTTCGACACCCTGACGCGCATGTTGCCGTCGCTGCTGCGCTATGAAGACCGCAACAGCATGGCGTTCTCGATCGAGACAAGGCTCCCGTTTCTCGACTACCGGCTCGTCGAGTTCGCCTTCTCGCTGCCCGACGACCAGCGGCTCGAGGGCACGACCACCAAGGCCATCATGCGGCGCGCACTCGCCGACCGCCTGCCGCCCGCGATCGCCAGGCGGCGCGACAAGATGGGCTTCGAAACACCGGCCGACCTGTGGCTGCGTGGCCGCCACGCCGCGGAAGTGCGGCGGCGCCTGATGTCGCCCGGGCCGCTGCATGAGTTGCTCGACCCCAGCGTGCTCGAGACCGAGCTCGACGGTTACTTCGCCGGCCAGCGCGCGACGGGCGCCCAGGTGTGGCGCTGGTTGTCGCTCGAGTCGTGGCTCAACCGTTACATCGTCAATCCCAGTTTCAGCGCACAGCCGGCACCCGGCGCCTTTCCGGCGCAGCGTGGGTCGACGTTCGATGAATTGCGAAGCACCGATTGGGAGACCGCTCCGGGAGCGGCGTCGCGCTGAAGGCCAGCACCATGGACCTGCTCGTGCTGGCCGAGGTCCGCTGGGGCTACTTTCGCACGCGCAAGCAATTCCTGCTGTCGCGCTTCCCGGCGCCGTGGCGGATCTTTTACGCCCAGCCCCCGGCGTTCGGCGCGGATGACCCATGGCAGCCGCGACAGGAGGGGCGCGTCACCTACTTCACCGTGCCGTTCCTCAAGCCCGGCACGACGAGCCGGCTCTATGAGCGCGCCATCGCCACGCCGTGGGGGCGCGCACTCGCCGAGCGCGTGGCCGAGTGGTACCTGGCGCGCATGCTCGCGCGGCTCGGGGTAGACCCGAGCCCGGTCGTGCTCGACTCCAATATCTACGCCGCCGGGCTGCTTTCGCGGCTTCGCAAGAAGTTGGTATTCTACGACTTCAACGATAGCCCCTTTCAATTTGCCGGGGTCCCCTCCTGGGCCTGGGACTACTGGCGCCAGACCCTGGGGCAGGTGGATACCTTCTTCGTGGTTTCCGAGTTCTACCGCCGCCAGCTCGCGCAACAGACCTCTCGACCCCTCGTGCTGCTGGGGAACGGGGTCGAGTTCTCCCATTTCGCGACCCCGCAGGCCCAGCCCGCGGAACTGGCCGAGCTGCCGCGGCCGCTGATCGGCTACGTCGGATTGCTCTCGCACTTCCTCGACTTCGACGTACTGGAGGCGATCCGCCAGGCCCGCCGGGGCGGGACCGTGGTGCTGATCGGGCCCGGGACTCCCGCGACCGACCGCCCGGTGCGCGAATTCGCCGCCCGCGAGGGCGTGGCACTGCTGGGTCCCAAGCCCTATGCCGGGCTGCCGGGGTGGATGCAGGCGTTGGACGTAGGCGTCATCCCATTTCGGGCGAATGATCCGCATGTGCAGGGTATTAATCCCAACAAGGTCTACCAGTACCTCGCCGCGGGCGTGCCCGTGGTCACCACCCCGGTGCTCGACCTGCAACCGGCGGCCCCATTGCTGCAGTATGCCGACACACCTCTAGCCATGGCCACGGCGGTGGGGGCAGCGCTCGATGCGCCGCGTTCGCCTGAAGCCGCGCGTGCGCTGGCGCGCAGTCACGATTGGGAGTCGCTGGCCGCCTCGATGGTGAGCGCGATCGAACGCCGGCTCGAGCCGGCGGCCTGACACACATGCTTCACTTCGCGGGCTGCTCCGCACGGAACCTCAAATGAACGAACGCAAGACCCCGAAGCCGGCAGCCAAGTACCGCGACGCCTCGGTCCTCAGCGCGCGCTGGGCCGCGGCGATCCTCGCGCTGCTCGTGGTGTTGTTCTTCCACGAGGTGGTGGTGGGCGGCAAGACGTTCGTCTCGCCCGATGCCACGGCCCCCGCGGGGTTCGCGCGGATCGGGGAGCAGGCGCTCTACCACCAGCACGTCTATCCGCAGTGGAACCCGTATGTGTTCCTCGGCATGCCCTCGTTCGGCAGTGGCACCTACAACCCGCTCATCTACCCGCCCGACTGGCCAGTCGCCGTGCTGCAGAAGTTCCTGCCGCTGCCCGACCTGACGTGGATGCTCATCTATTACTTCCTCGCAGGTTTCGCGACGTTCCTGCTGGCGCGGGAATGGGGGGCGCGAGCGGAGGCGGCGGTGCTGGCGGGGGTGGCGTTCGTGTTCGCGCCGAATCTCGTGGCGGTGGGCTCGCACGGGCACGGCAGCCAGCTCGTGGATTCCGCCTACCTGCCGCTGATGCTGTGGCTCGCCACGCGCTGGATGCGGCGCGGAGCCTTGAGCGACCTGGCGTGGCTGGCGATGGCGGGGGGGTTCCAGCTGCTGCGCGGCCACGTGCAGATCTGCTTCTATACCTGGATCGCCGTGGGTGGCTACGCGGTCGTCGATGGCATCGCCGCATTCATCAATCCCGCGCGGCGCGCCACGGCGCCGCGAGCGGTGGGCATCTTCCTCGCCGCGGGCCTCGCGTTGGGGCTCGCCGGTTTCTACAACTTGCCGTTGGCCGACTACGCGCGCGAATCGATTCGCGGCACGCGCGAAGGCGGCGGCGTGGGCATGAGCTACGCGACCCAGTGGTCGCTGGGCCCTGAAGAACTGCCCTCGATCGTGGTGCCGGGGTGGGTAGGCTTTGGTGGCCAGACGTACTGGGGCTCGATGCCGTTCACCGATTACCCGAATGCTTTCGTCGGCTTGATCACCATTCTGCTCGCGCTGCCCGCCTTCCTCGCCGGTGGCGCGCCGCGTGTCTATGCGTTGCTGCTCGCGGTGGTGGCCTTGCTGATCTCGTTCGGCAACCACTTCCCGCTGTACGGCTTGCTCTACGACCACGTGCCGTTCTTCAACAAGTTCCGCGTGCCGGTGATGATCGTGCTGCTGTTCCAGTTGGCGACGGCCCTCGGGCTCGCGTGGGGCTGGTCGGCGTGGTGTGATCCCGAATCCGCCGAGGCGCGTCGCGGCAAGGCGATGGACCGGCTGCTCGTCGGGAGCGCCGTGGTGCTGGCGCTGGCGCTCGTGGTGATGGCGTTGGGCAGCGGCGGGCTGGAGCACGCCTACACGGCGATGGTCGTGGCCAAGCGCAGCCTGCCGGGACAGCCCTACCCGGCAGAACTGGCGGGCATGGCGTGGCGCGAATTCTCGGGCGACTTCATGCGCGCCGCGGCATTGGGGCTCGCCTCGCTCGGGCTGGCGTGGGCGGTGCGCGGCCGCAAGCTCTCGGCGCGCGTGGCGTCGGCCGGCGTATTGATCCTGATGATGATCGAATTGTTCCCGGTGAGCGGCCGCGTCATGCAGCCGGCCATTGGCGAGATGGCGCAACGTGACGCGGGGCTTGGCCGCGACGATGTCATCGAGTTCCTCGAGCAGGCCGGGCCGCAGGGCAGCTTCCGCATCATTCCGTTCCAGGAATTCCAGAACAACCGCTACTCGGGCTTCGCCATCGCCTCGGTGGGTGGCTATCACGCCGCCAAGCCGCGGCTGGCGCAGGACATGATCGAGCACCATGCTGCTGAGAACCCGTCGTGGTGGCGGTTGCTCAACGTGCGCTACCTCGTCATGCCGCAGGCGATCCAGCCGCAGCCGGGCTTAAGCCTCGTGCACGAGGGCACGCAGTTCATCTACGAGAACCTGTTCGCGCTGCCGCGCGCCACGCTGCTCGGGCACTACGCCGTCGTGCAGCCGGACTCGGCGATCCTCGACTCGATCTCGGCGGGCAAGCGGGACGCCGCCGACTGGACCTATCTCGGCGCGGATCCGCACCTGGCGCTCGGCTCGACGGCGGGAGGGACCGCGGCGATTTCGTCCTACCGCTTGAATGACGTCGTGGTCGATGTCGACACGCCCGGTGATGCCCTGCTGCGGCTGTCCGACCTGTGGTACCCCGACTGGGTGGCGCGCGTCGATGGCAAGCCGGTGCCGGTGTTGCGGGCCGACTACCTGCTGCGCGCCGTGGCCGTTCCGGCCGGCAAGCATCGCGTGGAGTTCCGCTTCGAATCGAAGGCGATGCGGCGCGGGTTGCAGTTGTCGCTGGTGAGCCTCGCGGCGATCCTGGCGATGTTCGCCGTGGCGTGGGTGACCCGCCGGCGGTCGAAGGGATCAGCCGGGGCGGCGTAATGGAAAAACTCATCATTATCCCGACGTACAACGAGCGCGACAACATCGAGCGCCTGCTCGAGCGCGTGCTCGCCTTGCCGTACGGCTTCGAGATCCTCGTCGTGGACGACGGCTCGCCCGATGGCACCGGCGACGTGGTCGAGGCGTGGTCGAAGCGCGACGGCAAAGTGCACCTGCTGCGGCGCCCCGGCAAGATGGGCCTGGGCTCGGCGTACCGCGACGGGTTCCGCTACGCGCTGGAACATGGCGCGCAGTTGAT
This sequence comes from Candidatus Eiseniibacteriota bacterium, assembly GCA_031366795.1. Classification (GTDB taxonomy): domain Bacteria; phylum Eisenbacteria; class RBG-16-71-46; order RBG-16-71-46; family RBG-16-71-46; genus JANLWK01. Next base: position 39,356 of record JANLOX010000121.1, read on the forward strand.
CTTCGAGATGGACGCGGACTTCTCGCACGATCCCGACGCCCTGGGCGGTTTTCTCACCGCCGCCGAGGACGCCGACGTCGTGCTCGGCTCGCGCTACCTGAACGGCGTCTCGGTGGTGAACTGGCCGTTGTCGCGATTGTTCCTGTCGTACTTCGCCAATGCCTACACGCGCTGGATCACCGGCCTGCCGGTGCGCGACGCCACGGGGGGCTTCAAGTGCTTCCGCCGCAAGGCACTCGAATCGGTGCGGCTCGACAAAGTGAAGTCGGATGGCTACGCGTTCCAGATCGAGATGACTTATAAGTGCTGGCGCAAGGGGATGCGCGTGAAGGAAATCCCGATCCTGTTCGTGGATCGCCTCGTGGGGGTATCTAAGATGAGCCGTCACGTGATCTGGGAAGCCGCGGGGATGGTGTGGCGGCTGCGTTTCGTCGACTTGTTCGGGAAGCTGGAATAGCCGTGAAGCGCGCGCGTATGGGCTGGCTCGTCGCGGTGCTGCTGCTGGCCGCGCCGTCGTCCGCTCACGCGGCCGGCGCCAGGCGCAGCTACTTGAGGCCGACGACATTCAGCGCGGCACTCGCCGAGGCCGACACGCTGTGGTGTGTCTCGCGCGATGCGGGCCTCGTGCAGTACCGCCCCTCAACGCATGCCTTCAAGTCCTACGTTCGCGAGCCGAACGGTCTGGCCAGCAACCGGCTCAGCTCGGTGGCGCTCGACCGCTCGCGGCGCATGTGGCTAGGCACCTACGGCTCCGGCGCCAGCGTGCTGTCGAGCAATCGTGAGAGCTGGGCGCTCGTCAACGTGTTCGACGGGCTGCCTTCGGACTCGGTCAATGCCCTGACCGCCGAGGGTGACTCGATGTGGATCGCCACGACGCGCGGCATCGCGGTGTGGGACGGCCATGATATCGGCGGCGTGCTGCCGGATGGCGTGAACCCCTCGCCGTTCGCGAGTGACAACATCACCGGGCTGGTGCGGCGCGGCGACACCGTGTGGGTGGCCACGCGCGCCGGGGTGTACCGCTCGCTGCTGTCGCAGGGGCTCAACCGTTGGGCGACGCAGAACATCGGGCTTAATTCGCTTGCCATCGACGAGCTGGTCAGCGACGGCCAGACGCTGTTCGCGCGCGCGAACTTCGCCGCGTACCGCTATGACGGTCCCCAAGCGCGCTGGACGCTGGCGGGCGGCGTCGGGGCGGTGTTCACCGTCGGCACAGCCCACGGCGCCGTGTTCCTCAACAGCAGCACGGGATTATTCCGCTGGAGCGGTTCCGGTTGGAGCCTCCTCGACGCCACGCTGGCGGGAGCATCCAGCAGCCCGCTGGTCGCCACCGCCGATGCGGCGGGACAGCTCTATGCGATCGGCCGGATCTCCTCGGTGGTCAGCGCCGGCGGCGCGGGTGTGTACGTGCGTCCGGCGGGTGGCGTGGGCTCCTGGACGTTCGACCTGCCGCCCGGGCCTCCCGGCAACAGTTGTCTCAACGTCGATATCGAGGGCAACCGTGTCTATGTGACCACTTACGATACCGGCATAGGCAGGCTGCAGGCCGAGTCGGCCTGGAAGTACTGGTACCCGCCGGTCAGTACGCACCTGGGCACGGATGATTTCTTCCGGCCGACATTTCCGTTCGCCATGTTGATCGACAAGACCAGCAACAAGTGGTTCACCTGCTGGGCGCCGGTCAAGTTCACCTCGACCTGCGTTCCGGACACCGGCGTGATCGACATCCTGCGCGATGGCCCGGGCGGCGAGTCGGTGGGGCACATGCTGCTGGGCAAGGCGCCCGAGGCGGCGCGCTGGTCATTTGGCCGCGCCTCGACCGCGGACTCCGCGGGCGGGAAGTGGTTCGGGCTCGACAGTCCCTGCGCCGACCAGGGCGACCTGAATCCCGCGGGCCTGCTCTACTTCAAGACGCTGCCGGGAATCATTCCCGCCAACGACACCGCGTTCGTCGCCAACTACAATTCCGGAAACGGCACGAGCCTGCCGAGCAACCTGGTGTTGTCGCTGACCACCGACCGCACCGGACGCGTGTGGGCGGGCACGCCGCAGGGCCTGTGTAACTTCATGCCCGACAGCCTGCCCGGGCAGCCGCCGGTGATTCATACCGTGTCCCCGCCGCCGGTGACGAGCTCATTCTCGGTGCGCGGCCTCGCGACGCGGCGCGACACGCTGTGGGTGTTCGCGGGCAGTGGCCTGTACCAGTACAGCATCAACGCGGGTTATCGCGGCAGCTACGACATTCCCTCGGGACCCTCGCTGCAAGCCGTGCGGCCCGTGGATGTCGGGCGCGACGGTACGCTGTGGCTGGGCACCGCGAACGGCCTGCGCGCCTATCGCCCGAGTCGCGACAAGGAGGACTACACCACCGCGAACTCGCCGCTCGCCGACGACGACGTGCGCTCGGTCCGCGTCGATCCGCTGACCGGTTACGTGTGGGTCGCGACGGCGGGAGGGCTCAGCCGTTTCGATCCGGGATTCGTGGCGGCAGCACAACAGCTGCCCTCGCTGACGATGAGCGTCTACCCGAATCCCGCGCGGCTGTCGGCGCTGGGTGTTCCCATCCGCATCAAGGGCAACGGCACCACCTACGACGGCACGGTGTACGACCTGAATGGGCGCAGCGTCTCGCGCTTCAGCGTGCGGGGCAACGGCCGCGCCGTGTGGGACGGCCGCGATCCACACGGTGATCTCGTCCAGCCTGGAATCTACTTCCTGCGCGCCGAATCCGGCGGCCGCTCCGCGGTCGTCCGTGTCGTGCTGCTGCGCTAGCGCAGACGATCGATGGAACGCGCACCGGACGGCTTGAGCGTGGGAACGCAAGCCGGGCCGCCGAGCGGCTGGGACGACCTGCTCGCCGCGGATCCGTCCTCGACGCCCGCGCATCGTCCGGGGCTCGCGGCCGCCTTCGCGGATGTGTTTCCCGCTCACCGCACGGAGTACCTGCTCGCTCGTGACGCCTTAGGGCTAGCCGGCGGCATGGTGATCTCGGTGCAGCGGATGCTGGGCGCCGAGTGGCTGCACGCGATGCCGATGCTGCTGCCGGGTGCACCGCTGTCGCGGCCGGATTGCCGCGAAGCGGTCGATGCCGCGCTGGCGGAAGCATTCGCCGCGCGCGCCGCATGTCCCGCGATCGCCGGCGGCGAGTGGGTGGGCTACCGTCCGGGCAGGGCGCTCGCGGCAGAGACGCTCGAACGCGTGGCGGGAGAAACGCGGCGCCTGACGGCTTCGCTGATCGACCTGACCGGCGAGGGGATCATGCGCTGGCAGAGCGACCGCCGCGAGCGCAAGGCGCTGCGCCGCGCCGAGCGGCTCGGGCTGCATTGCGCCGAGGAACCCGCAGCACTCGACGAGTGTTATGCGCTGCACCTGGTGCAGGCGCGGCGCTGGTGCGGACACCGGCCGCCGTCGCTGCCGCTGCTGCGTCGCCTGCTTGCGGCACCCCACGCGGGGGAGGAGCCGCTGGGGCGGCTGTTCACCGTGCGCAACCCGCAGCGACTGTTGTGCGGCATCCTCGTGCTCGATTCCCGGCACGAGACGTTCGCGTGGTGGAGCGGCACGCACCCGCACGCGCGTGATGCGGCGGCGACGCGGGCGCTGCTGGTGTGGGCGATCGAGTGGGCGCGCGCGCGGGGTAAGGCGCGCTTCAACCTAGGGGGAAGCGCGGGGCTCACCGGCGTCGCCTCGTTCAAGCACTCGCTCGGCGCCCTGGATCTCGACTATTCCGTGCGCTGGCTGGCCCCCGCCCGCAGCGGGCTCGTGGCGCGGGCGTTCGCGAGCCTGCAGCGTCGCGCGCGGCGGGGCAGGCATCGCGGGGGCGTCGTTTGAAGATCGCGACGCTGTCCAACGCCGCGGTCGCGCACACCCAGCGCTGGGTGGAATTCTTCCGCTCGCGGGGCCACGAAGTGCGCGTCTGGTCGCTCGAGCCGGGGCCGCCAGGCTTCCCCATCGAGCTGCTGCCGGTGCTGCCGCTGCCGGGCGCCCTGCGTTACCCGTTGTCGGTACCCGCGCTCCGCGCGGCACTCGCGCGCTTCGCGCCCGATGTCATCGATGCGCACTTCGTGCCGAATTACGGGTTGATGGGCGCTTTGAGCGGCCGGCACCCGCTGGTGGTCTCGGCGTGGGGCTCGGACCTGTTGCTCACGGCGCGGCGGAACGCGCTGCAGCGCGCGCGCGCCCGGTTCGTGTTGCGGCGCGCCGAGGGCGTGATCGCCGATGGCGAGAACCTCGCCGTCGCGGCGCGTGAGCTTGCGGGCGACACGCCGGTCCACATGGTGCCGTGGGGGGTGGACCTCACGCGGTTCCGCAGGGGTGCTTCGCGCGAGCCGGGCCTGCTGTTCAGCACCCGCATGCACGAGCCGGTGTATGACCTGGCGACCGTCATCCGCGGCTCGCGCGCCGAGCTCGAACGTGATGCGAACGCCCGGCTGGTGATCGCCGGGGATGGCAGCTTGCGGGGATCGCTCGAACGGCTCGCGGCCAGCGAGTTGCCGAGCGGGCGCTACGAGTTCATCGGCCGCATCGGGCTTGCGGACATGGCGAGCTGGTTGGGTAGGGCGGAGGTGTGCATCTCGGCATCACTATCCGACTCGACCTCGCAATCGCTGATCGAGTCGATGGCGTGCGGCGCGATTCCGGTGGTCAGCGACATCGAGGGCAATCGCGCCTGGGTGAGCGCGGGCGAGGGCGCGCGTTTGTTCGCCGCGGGGGAGCCCCAAGCGCTGGCGCGCGCGTTGCGCGAGGCGCGCGCGGACCTTGCGTGGATCGCCGCCGCGCGCCTTCGTAATCGCGATCGCGTCGAGCGGGACGGGGACGCGGTGAAGAACCTCGGTCGTGTCGAGCAACTGTTCGAGGCTCTCGCGCTTGCGGCGCGGGAGCGGGCCTGATACAAGCCCGCCATGCCTTTTGCCGCTGAATGCACCGCCCGAAGGGAACCTTAATGAAACGTAGACGATTGCTTATCGTCGCCTACTTCTATCCGCCGCTCGCCGGGGGCGGCGTGCACCGCGTCTTGAGTTTCACCGAGGGCTTGCCGCGGCACGGCTGGGACTGCACGGTGGTGTGCGCAGGCCCCAACGACTACTGGGTCACAGATCCTTCGCTCGAGGCGCGCATCGGCCCTTCGACCGAAGTAATCCGCGTGGGCGGCGGCAGCGGGCTTTCGACCTGGCTCAAGCTGCGGCCGACGCCGCGGGGGCGCCGGCCTGACTCGGCGTTCGCTGGCTTGCGCATGCTCAGCGATTGGCTGGCGTTCCCGGACTCCTACGCCGGCTGGGCGAAGCGCGCGACACCGCGCGCGCTGAAACGGCTGCGCGAGGGCGCCGACGTGCTGATGACCAGCTCGCCGCCGGACAGCACGCACCTGGTGGGACTCGCGGCGCGGCGCACGCTGGCGACCCGCTGGGTCGCCGACTTTCGCGATCCGTGGATGGGCCTGCACTTCCGCACGCCGCCCACGAGCTGGCACCGCCGCCGCCACGAACGCCTGGAGGGCCAGGTCGAGCAGCGCGCCGATCGCCTGCTGGTCGCCTCGCGCACGCACGCCGATCAGGTGCGCGCGCGCCTGAACGCGAGGCTGCTCGATGCCGGCAAGGTGATTCACCTGCCGAACGGTTACGATGCGGGCGGAAGCCTGACCGCCGGCGAGGCGGCCACGGACGGCCCGCTGGCGGACACGTTCGTCATCGCCTTCACCGGGACCTTGTCGCATATGCCTGATGTTGAAGTGTTGCTCGAAGCCGTACACGATCTGCTGGCGCGACTGACCGAGGCGCGTCGCCGCCTGCGGGTGCGGTTGATGGGGCCCTATGACGCTGGCTACGAGGATCGCGCGGTAGCACTGGGACTGACCGGCATCGTTGAGTTCATGGGCTCACGCCCACACGCCGAAGCGCGCGCGCTGCAACGCCGCGCGGAAGTGCTGGTGCACTGGCAACCGCGCGAATTCGCCACCATGGTGCCGGGCAAGCTGTATGAGTACATCGAGTCGGGCAGGCCGATCGTTGCGCTGCTCGATCCCGCCCTCGAGGCCGCGGCATTGTTGCGCCGCGCGGACGCCGTGATCCTGGCGCCGGGCGATCGCGCGTCCTTGAGCGCGGAATTCGAACGCCGCTATCGCGAGTGGAAGGAGCGGGGGCGCCAGCCGTCCGCGAACCGCGAGTGGATCCGCGAGTACGCGCGTGATCACCTGAGCGGCCAATTGGCGCAGGTGCTCGATGGCTTGATGGAAGCGCCCACGCCCCAAGGGGTGAACGCGTGATCGCGCTGTTCGGAGGACCGCTCAGCCGCATCGAACGCGCGGCACTCGCCATCGGGTTGTGCATGAGCGCCTGGATGATGTGGCCGACGCGCGGCGCGTTGTACGACGGGGCCTACGTGTGGCTGCACATCGCGCACCATGTCTCCAAGGGGGCGGGGCTCGCCTTCAACGTCGGCGATCACGTTTATGCGGTGACCAATCCGCTGTGGGTGGCGTTGCTCGCCGACGGCATGTGGCTGGGGCTCGACGGGCCGATGGTGGCGCGCGTGCTGGGAGCCGGGGCGACGCTGCTGACCGTGCCGCTGTTCCTGCAATTGCTGCGGCGCACGGTGCGCACGCCGGAACTGCGCGCTCTCGGCACGTTGGCGTGGGCGGCGAACGCCTGGATGGCGCGCTGGGCGCTCAGCGGGCTCGAAGCCCCGCTGGCCGTCGCACTTGTGCTCGGCGGCTTCGTCGCCTTGACCGAGGGCCCGGGGTGGGGAGACCGCCCGATCCGCACCGGTGCCCTGTGGGCGCTTGCCGCCATCACGCGCCCGGGAGCAGTGCTGCTGCTGGCGTTGTGGGCCACCGTGCTGTTGATCGATGCGCAGAGCCGCCCGGGGCTGCGCCGCCTGGTGTTCGGTCTGTTGCCGGTGGCCGCGATCTACGGCTCATGGTTGCTGTTCGCGCGGCTCAGCTTCGGCACGTTCTGGCCCGCGGTGCTGGCGACCACGCCGCCGCTGAATCCCAGTTACGCGGAATGGTGGCAGCGGATGACCGTCGACTTTCACCGCATCGCGGCCACCGAAGGCGCGCTCGTGGTTGCCGGCGTGCTGGCGTTGGTGTTCGGCAAGCTGCCTTCGCGCAAGCGGGACCGCTCGGCGCTGCGGCTGTTGCCGCTGCTGTGGGTGATCCTGTTGCCCGCGCTGTTCGCCGCGCGCGGCCTGCAGGTCGAGGCGCGGCATCTGCTCATCGTGATCCCCATCGCGCAGTGGCTGGTGTGGTGGGCCATCGACAGGACGTGGAGCGGCGAGCGCAACGAGTCGCGCGCCTGGGTGCGCGCGACGCTCATCGGTTGCATCGTCGCGGTGCTGGTCATCGCGCAGAACGTGCGTTCCTACGAGCGCGAGGTCTTGCCCGAATCCGCGCAACAACAGCAGACAATGAAGCGCACGTTGATCCGCTGGGGGCGTTGGCTGGGGCAGAACGATCCCGGCGCGCTGGTGGCCACCGACACACCGGGGGCGATCGCCTACTTCGGGAACGCGCGAATTCTCGACCTCAATGGACTGTTCACGCCGCAACTCGAGCGGGTCCGCCGCGCGCAATCGAGCCGCGATTTGGTCGAGCGACTGGCGTTCGCGAGCGCGGGGCGCGCGTCGTACCTGGTGGATCGCGGCGCGAGCGTCGCGGAACTTAAAGCCCGCAGCCCCTACCCGGAGGTGTTCGAGCCGATCGAAGAGAGTGATGGCTTCGTGTTCTACCGCTTGCGGTGGAGCGCAATGCCGGGAGATTCAACGCTGCGGCAGTGATCGCTGCACGCACGTGCAGCAAGATCCCTGCCTTTCTTCAGGGCGCATGCGATTTTCTTTTGACACCGCGCGTGCGCCCTAATATGTTCCCGGCCGTGGGGAGCAGTGGGGAATTGTGGGGAGCAGCGGAGACGAGCGGGGAGTCGAGTCGTCGATGACTACTTACTACGGCACCGATCATTATTCCATCGACGACAAGGGCCGCCTCGCCGTACCCGCACATGCCCGACGTTCCACGGGGAAGAACACGACGTTCCTCCTCGTTCCCGGCTTCGAAGGTTGCCTGGCCCTCTACAACGAGACCCAATGGGCTCACGTCGAAGAGCGGCTCCAGCAGCTTCCGGGCAAGCGCATGGATCGCGCATTCAAGCGGGCGCTGTTGATGAATGCCAAACGGGTGACGGTGGACGCGCAGGGACGCATTTCGATCCCATCGGCACTTTTGGATCGGGCAGGACTCGGCAAGGATGCCGTACTGCTCGGTCAGGGCACTCACATCGAGATTTGGAATCCCGAGCGCCTGCAGGCCGTTCTCGGCGAGGCCGAGATCAACTTCGAACAGGTCGCGGAAGAGGTCCTCAAGTGAGCTTCGAGTGCACGGACGCACCGCGGGTGAGCTGCGCAGTGAATCTCGATTTGAGCCGGGGCTGGCATGCCGCCTCCGCTCGTATCGAGTGGTTGGAGACCGCAGCGGGCGAGCGCCCGAGCGAGGCGCGCCTGGCCCTCAGTGGCTGGCTCGACCGCGGAGCGCTCGAGCGGCTGGAAGGGACGTTGACCGAGTTGTCGGACCGCGGGGTGCGGCGGCTCGAGCTCGATTGCTCGCGCGTCCGCCATGTCGAGTTCGGGGCGGTGCGCATCCTGACGACGGCGCTGTCGCGCTTCTCGGGCGGCGGGCTCAAGCTGCGCGGACTGTCCCCGCACCTGCGCGACCTGTTCCGCCTCGCCGGCTGTGGCGAATTCGTGCCGACCGGCTTCGCGAGCGGGCTCCTGGCGTCGCTCCCCACCGGGGGGCCGCAACGTGAGTGGGCGACATGAACCGGTTCTGCTCGAGGAGACACTCGGCTTCCTGCGCTCGGGGCCTGGACTCTACCTCGACGCCACGCTCGGCGATGCCGGTCACGCCGAAGCCCTGCTCGATGCTGAACCCGGCGCGCGCCTGCTCGGCTGCGATCGTGACGCGGCGGCACTCGAACGCTCCACGGCCACGCTTGCGCGTTTCGGTGAGCGAGTGATGCTGGCCCACGCCGCGTTCCGCGAGTTGCCTCGCGCGCACGCCGACGTGGGCGGTGAGCCCTTGGCCGGAGCGCTGTTCGATCTCGGCGTCTCCTCGCCGCAGATCGACGCGGCGGAACGGGGGATGAGCTTCCGCTTCGAGGGACCGCTCGATTTTCGCATGGATTTAGGGGCAGGCCTCACCGCGGCGGAGTGGCTGGCCCGGTCGAGCGCCGAGGAAATCGCGCAGTGCTTGCGTGAATACGGCGACGTGCGCGAGGCAGGGCGCATCGCCCGCGGGCTCGCGGCGGCAGCGGCATCAGGAACACTGCGTACCACCGCCGACCTGGTCGCGGCAATCGCGCGCGCCAGTGGCGGGCATCCGCATCCGCGCCGCCTGGCGCAAGTGTTCCAGGCGTTGCGCATGCAGGTGAACGACGAAACAGGTGAGCTCGACGCGGCACTCGCGTGGCTGCCGCAGGCGGTTCGCGAGGGCGGCGTGGTCGTCATGCTGGCGTATCACTCAGGCGAAGACCGCCGAATCAAGCACATGCTTCGTGGAGCACCGCAGGCCGGACCCATCCGGCGCCTGCCCTTATCCGTTGAGTCACAGGCGCCGGAGCGCCCGTGGCACGAATTGACCCACAAGGTCGTCACCCCGTCCGAGCAAGAGTCGACTCGCAATCCGCGCGCCCGTAGCGCGCGCTTGCGCGCCTTCCGGAGGAAGCCCTCATGAGCCGCCCCACCCGTGTGTCGTTGCCGTTCTGGTATGTGCCCGAGCGGCTGATCAAGCACCCCGAACTGTGGGTGATGGCAGCGATCGTGATGTCGATGCTGTTGGTTGAAGTGTGGCAGACGTCGCGGATGGCGCAGTTGAGTGTGGGCCTCGACCAGACACGCCAGGACCTCAAGCAGGCCGATGCGCAACTCGCGTTCGCGCACGCCGCCGCGGATCGCCGTTCCACCCGCGTCGAATTGCTCCAGATGGGCGAGCAACTGGGGCTCAAGCCGACGCGCCGCGAACAGGTCTGGTCGCTGCCGTCCGAGTACCTGGCGGACGACCGCGTAACACCGCGGGATGACAGTGACCATGAAGCACTCGCGTTCGCGGAAAGGGTTCAAGGCGCGCTCGTGCCGGAAGCTACGGCACGCGGCCGCGTCACCCGCTAGAAGAAACCACGGTCAGGACATGTAAGGCCGGCTAAAAACCGGTCGTACCATCGCACCGCGCATGTGACGGCACGGCAGCCTGCGTGAGCCGCCGTTCCACGGAGGGAATTTGCCGCACAGGGAATTGCGCAAGAGTCGGGTGCTGGTGGCTGCGGCCGGTTTTCTGCTGGCCTTCCTGGCGTTGTGGCTGCGCTCGGCGTGGCTGCAACTGCCCATGCACGCCGCGTTCGAAGCGCGCGCGCAGGGGAACTGGGGCCAGATCGAAGTCGTGCCGCCGGAGCGCGGCAAGATCCTCGACCGGCATGGACGCCCGCTCGCGCGCGACCTGCTGACCTGCTCGGTGGCCGTGCATACGCGCTACTTCGACAACGGGCCCGCCACCGCGAGAGCGCTGGCCAAGGCGCTGGGGATGGATGCACGTGAACTGCAGCGCCGCTTCGAGAAGAAGCCCGGCTACCAGTTCGTTGCGCGCAATGTGCCGCCCGCGGCCGGCGAAGCCATCAACGACCTCAAGCTGCGCGGCGTCTACGTGAAGCTCGAGCAGCGGCGCGATTACGTGCTGGGGAACGCCGCGTGCGAAGTGATCGGCCGCACCAATCTCGACAACGCCGGCGTGGAAGGCCTCGAGCTGCAGTACGACGATGAGCTTCGCGGCACGGCCGGGTGGGCGACGCGCATCAAGGATGCGCGCGGCCGCGCCGTCGGCGTCAATCGTGGCCAGAGGCGCAGCGCCGAGAACGGGCACACGCTGCTCACCACGATCGACGCGGACCTCCAGGCGATCCTCGAGACGCACCTGACGCACGCCTGCGACACGCTGCATGCCCAGCGCGCCTTCGGCCTGTTCCTTGATCCGCGCACCGGTGAAGTGCTGGCGTGTGTCGATGTGCCGCATGCGAAGGCGGGGCAGACGCGGAACTGGAACTTCACCGACCAGTTCGAGCCGGGCTCGACCTTCAAGATCGTCGTCGCCGGCGCCTCGCTCGAGGAAGGCACCGCCGAGCCGGACCAGTACTTCGAGGCCTCGGCCACCGGGCAGTTGATGATCGTGCCGGGCGCGATGTTTCACGACACCCACAAGCATGCGGGCTACACCTTCCGCGACGCCGTGCGCTGGTCGAGCAACATCGTGATGGGCAAGCTCGGGTTGATCCTCGGCGCGCAACGCCTGTACCGCTACGCAGTCGATCTCGGCTTCGGCGGCATGACCGGCATCGAATTCCCGGGCGAGGCGGCGGGCAAGCTGCGCAGCCCCGATCACTGGACGCCGCGCTCCACGCCGACGATCGCCATCGGCCACGAGCTGTCCGTCACGCCGATCCAGCTGGCGCTGGCCTACGCGGCCATTGCCAATGGCGGCGTGCTGATGCGGCCCATGCTGTTGCGCGAGATCCGCGACGACCACGGCGCAGTGGTGCGCCGGATCGCGCCCGTCGCGGCGCATCGTGTCTTCAGTCCCGCCACGACGGCATCGCTGGGCCTGATGCTGGCGATGGTGGTCGATAGCGGTACCGCGCGCGCCGCGCGCGTGCCCGGGCTCGCCATCGCGGGCAAAACCGGCACGGCGCAGAAGTATGACGTGCAAACGCACACCTACCGCAACGGCCGCTACGTGTCGTCGTTCGCGGGTTACGCGCCCGCCGATGCGCCGCGGCTGGTGGGCGTGATCGTCATCGACGAGCCGGGCGGCAAGCAGATTTATGGTGGCGAAGTCGCCGCCCCGGTGTTCCGTGAAGTGATGCTCGACCTGCAGCGCCTGCCGCACGGCCCGTTCGAGCCGGGTCCCGACCAGATCGTGGTGCGTCCGCCCGCGCCGGCGCCGGTGGTGGTGCCCGACTTGCGGCTGCTGCCGCCGCAGCTGGCGCAGGCGCGGCTTGAGCCGATGGGGTTGCGCGCTCACGTGCAGGGCCAAGGGTTGCGCGTGCTGTCGCAGGAGCCCGCCGCGGGGACTTCGATCGAGCGTGGTGCGAGTGTGACGGTGTGGCTGTCGGCGCCCACGGATTCGGCCTCGCGCGTGATGCCCGACCTGGTCGGCATCACGCTGCGCGAAGCGATGCGGCGGCTGTGGCGGATCGACGTGCCGGTGAGCTTTCATGGCGAGGGCACCGTCGTGCGGCAGGTACCCGCGGTGGGGGCGCCCCTGTCGCCCGCGGCGCGGTGTGAGTTGTGGTGCGAGCGCGGGCGTGTACAGGCCATGCTGCCGCCTGTGGGAACGCTGAAGCTGGCGCTGGCTTCGACCGCGGGCGTGCGCCCGGGGTCGCGGTGAGACTCGTGGACCTGTTGGATCCCACGGTCGCGCCCTCGTGGAGCGGGAATCCGGATCTCGAGGTAACGGGCCTGGCCTATGACTCGCGCAAGGTATGCCCGGGCGATTTGTTTTTCGCCCTGCCGGGGCAGCATCACGACGGCAGCGCCTTCGCGATGCAAGCGCTCGAACGCGGTGCCGCGGCGGTGATCTGCGAAGCCGAACTCGCTTCCCCTGCCTCCACGCAGATCCGTGTGACCGACGCGCGGCTCACGATGGCCGCCGCCGCTTGCCGCTTCCATGGCCATCCCTCGCGCGCGCTCAAGGTCGTTGCGGTCACGGGGACGAATGGCAAGACCACGACCACCTACCTGCTCGAATCGGTGTTCCGCGCCGCCGGCCTGCGCGCCGGCGTGATCGGCACCACGGGCATTCGCATCGATGGCGAATCGCGGCCCAGCGCCTTCACGACGCCCGAAGCGCCGGAGCTGCAGGGCACGCTTGCCGAGATGCGTGATCGCGGCGTGCAGGCGGTGGCGATCGAGGCGAGCAGCCATGCGCTGGCGCAGCGCCGCACCTGGGGGCTCGAGTGCGATGCCTGCGTGTTCACCAACCTGACGCAGGATCACCTCGACTACCACGGCACCATGGACGAGTACCTCGATGCCAAGCTGCGGCTGTTCGATGGGCGCAACGGAGCGAGGGCCAAGCGCGCGACGGCGGTGGTGAGTGCCGACGACGCCAGCGGTGAGCGCGTCATCGCGGCGGCCCGTTCGAACGGCAGCCCAACGCTGCGCTATGGGCTCGACCCGGGTGCCTCAGGTGCTGGGCCTTTGCCGGAGTTCGCCATCCACGACATCGCGTTGAACTCAACCGGCGTGGCCATGCGACTTGAAGTCTCCGGGGCCGCCGCGGGTGCGTCCGCGGGCGCCGCCGGTTCGCACGCCATTCAGCTCCCATTGCTCGGGCGCTACAACGCCTCCAACGCCGCCGCGGCATTCGCTGCCGCGTGCGCGCTCGGCCTGGACGCGGACCCGATCCGGCGCGGCCTCGAAGCCACGCCGGGCGTTCCCGGCCGCCTCGAACGCATCGACGTGGGCCAGCCCTTCAGCGTGGTCGTGGACTACGCGCACACGCCGGACGCGCTCGAGCGCTCGCTGGCCGCCTGCCGCGAGCACGCCACGGGACAAGTGCTCGCGGTGTTCGGCTGTGGGGGAGACCGCGATCGCGGCAAGCGTCCGCTGATGGGTGCCATCGCCGAACGCCTGGCCGACCGTTGCTGGATCACCAACGACAATCCGCGCAGCGAGCCTCCCGCCGCGATTGCGCGCGATATCGCCGCCGGCATGTCGCGCTCGCCGCGCATCGTGCTCGACCGGCAGGACGCGATCGCCGAGGCCATCGCCACAGCGGCTGCTCACGACATCGTGATCATCGCGGGCAAGGGGCATGAGACCACGCAGACGGTGGGCGAGCGCGTGCTGCCGTTCGACGACCGCGAGGTGGCGCGTTCCATCCTGCGCGCGCGCGCCGGGACAGGGCGATGAGCGTGGCCACCGCACCCGGTGCCATCGCGCTGAACGACGTGGTCGCCTGGACGGGCGGCCGCCTGCGCCTGCCTGCGGGCGCTGATGCGAGCGCGCTGCGCGTGGCCGGCGCCTCGATCGATACGCGCACGCTGGAGCGGGGCGCCCTGTTCGTGCCGCTTCCGGGCGAACACGTAGAGGGTCACGAGTTCATCACGCGCGCCTTCGAGCGTGGGGCCGGCGCCGCGTTGTGCCTTGCCGCGCGCGCGAATGCCTGGGGTGAGACGCCGCCCGGACCGCTGGTGCTCGTCGATGACGTCACCTCGGCGCTGCAGGCGGTGGCCGCGCGGCACCGTGCAAGCTGGGACGGTTGGATGGTGGGAGTGACCGGCAGCGCCGGCAAGACCACGACCAAAGAACTCGTGGCGCTGGCGCTCGCGAGCGACCGGCCGACGCTGCGCACCGAGGGCAATCTCAACAACCACTGGGGCGTCCCGCTGACGCTGCTGCGGCTGTCGCCGGAACATCGCGCGGCCGTCATCGAGATGGGCATGAGCCATCCCGGCGAGATCGCGACGCTGGCGGCGATCAGCCGCCCGCAGGCCGCGGTGATCACGCTGGTGGGGGCGGGGCACATGCACGCCTTCTCGGGTATCGAGGCCGTCGCCCACGAGAAGACAGCGCTGGCGCGCGCGCTTGCCGCTGGCGCGCCGGTGTTCGCGGGCGCGGACAGCCCGCCGCTGCTCGCGGCCCTTGCGAGCGCTCCGCAACGCGTCATCACCTATGGCTTGAGCGCCCTCGCGCACGTGCGTCCGCGCACGGTCGTCGATCTCGGTGCAGCGGGTTCGCGCATTGAAGTCGATGGCTTCCCGCCGTGTCACCTGCGGCTCGTTGGCCGCCATCAGGTCGCCAACGCCATGGCCGCCTACGCCGTGGCGCGGGAACTGAAACTGGATCCACGCGGCGTCGTCGCGGCATTGGAGACGCACCTGGGGGCCAAGGGGCGGATGGAAATCCGCTCACTGCGGGGTGCCACGGTGTTGCTCGACTGCTACAACTCGAATCCCGAATCGGCGGCCGCCGCACTCGAGACGCTGGCGAACTGGCCGGGGGCGACGCGACGCATCGCGGTGCTCGGCGACATGCTCGAGCTCGGCGCGCATGCGGTGCGCCTGCACACGCAGACCGGCGCGGCGGTGCGCAACGCCGAGTTGTGGACGCTGGGCGAGCACGCGGCCGCCACGGCGGTGGGTGCTCGAGGTCACGCAACGCAGGTTCGCATCTTCGCTACCCAGGCCGAGGTTTCGGCTGCGCTCGACGCGGTACTGGAACCGGGCACGGTGGTGTTGCTCAAGGCCTCGCGCGGGGTCGCACTCGAGCACGTGCTCGACGGACGGGAAGGGGCTTAGGGGTGTTCTACGAATGGGTCTATCCGCTGCACACGATCCCCGGACTCGGGGCGTTGAACGTTTTCCGCTACATCACCTTCCGCGCCGCCTATGCCGCGATCACGGCGCTGCTCGTGTGCTTCGTGCTGGGCCCGCCGATGATCGAGTGGCTGCGCCGCGTAAAGCTTGGGCAGAAGATCCGCGCCGAAGGGCCGCAGGCGCACCTGGCCAAAGCCGGCACGCCGACGATGGGCGGGCTGCTGATTGTGCTGGCGATCGTGGTGCCCTCGCTGATGTGGGGCAACCTGCACTCGCGCTCGCTGTGGCTGGCGTTGTTCTCGACCGTGTGGCTCGGGGGCCTGGGCTTCCTCGACGATTACCTGCGCGTGGTGAAGGGCTATCCCAAGGGATTGCTCGGACGCTACAAGTTGATCGGGCAGGTGGTGTGCGGGCTGGCGCTCGGGCTGATCATCGTGATGTTCCCGGAGAAGGGCCTGCCGGCGACGATGACGCATGTGCCGTTCCTCAAGTTCCGC
This sequence comes from Candidatus Eiseniibacteriota bacterium, assembly GCA_031366795.1. Lineage (GTDB taxonomy): Bacteria > Eisenbacteria > RBG-16-71-46 > RBG-16-71-46 > RBG-16-71-46 > JANLWK01. Next base: position 55,203 of record JANLOX010000121.1, read on the forward strand.
TTCTTTGACTTCGGGCTGTTGTACGTGCCCTTCATCGTGTTCGTGGTCACGGCATCCTCCAACGCCGTCAACCTGACCGACGGACTCGATGGCCTGGCCTCTGGATTGGTGGCCATCGCGGCGTTGACCTTCGCCGGGCTGTGCTATCTCGGTGGACATGCGAAGTTCAGCGAATACCTGAATATCAGCTTCCTGGCGTACAGCGGAGAATTGACCATTTTTTGCGCCGCCGTATTGGGGGCATCACTCGGCTTTCTCTGGTACAACTGTCACCCTGCCAATGTCTTCATGGGCGATACCGGCTCGCTGGCGTTGGGAGGGGCACTCGGAACGGTCGCC
>JANLOX010000133.1:0-3535 GCA_031366795.1 Candidatus Eiseniibacteriota bacterium
GCCGCCGCTGCGCGGGCCACACCAAATCAGCTGCGGCCAGCCCCACCCTTCAACGTCACCGTGCCGGATTCGATGAAAGTGTGGGCGCGCGTGCCGGTTCCGGTTAGGGCACATCTCGATGGAATAGTCGCGGTGAGAAACGCAGAGCCGCCCCCGTGGTGGGACTCTGGGTTCTTCAGCGGCCTGCTGGGCGCCATCGTCGGCGCGGTGATCGGCGGAGTCTTCTTGCTGGTCGGTCAAGCCGTAGAGGCCAGACGGAAGCGATGGCAACGTCATCGCGAGAGCCTCGCACGGCTCGAGCGACGCTGCGTTGATTACCTCAACCAGATTGTCTCGGAGAAGCGACTGACAACGCAGGCAAGGGCCGCAGCTGAAGCGAAGGCCGTCTCCTGGCGCTTTCCTCGTATCATTGCCGTAGATCCGAGTTTCACCATCGACATCATGGATCTCGATATGAACGTGCGGGTGGCGACGCTGAACACTGAGCTTGCGCTCTACAACCGCGACGTCGAAGACCTCGTTCGTTGTCGGCAGGGGCTGCAGCCGCTGTTCCTTGAAGGCAAGATACCGGACGATCTCTGGCACCAGGTCATGGCAACTGAGGCGGCTGTTTGGAAGGACATGGGCCCGCACCTTGAGGCTGTAGATGAACTCGTCCGCGACATCAAGGTCCGTGCTGTCATGCTCGTTGAGCAGTTCGATAGCAATGCCTCTGCGCGGCGCCGATTCTTCGGGCTTGGCAATATGAAGACCGAGCCGCTGAGCAACGAAGCTGTGCATGACGCGAGACAGGAATTTGAGGCGGAACGGGAGCGGCTGCTGAAAGCCAATCGCGAGCTGCTTAACAAGCGCCACGGGGTCCGCGTCGAGTTTCCGGGTCCATCCTAGTCGCTCATTCTGCAGGTTCCGGCGCTCCCATCGAAGTCGTGAGTTCCGCCGGTGGGGTGGGCCTTCGCGGTCTGCGCGAAGGTGGCCTTTCCCTCGCGTATAGGGACCAAGCGGCGCGGAACGAGACTATTAGCGGGCCGCTCGAAGTTTTTGCGCGATCTCCAAACGCTTCCGAGTCTCCTTTTGTGCCGGTCCCGCAAGCCACGACGCGCGATCGCGCAGCCAGGACAGGTAGGAGTCCAGCGCCTCGAGGCTCATGGTTCGGAGTTCATCCGGTGTCTTGTACGTCACCGCGGCGCGCTTCGGCATGGCAAGCGCCTACCTCGCGGTCGACTTCGAACGGTAGAGTTGCTTGAGCTCCCCGGCGGCCACCCAAAATCCCCCACCTGTGGCCACCCCAAACTCCTCCACCTGAGTTGACCTGAGCGCCGAGTGCGCGCCGGGTAGTGCGACGGGACGTTACCCTCGCCCCTCACCAGCACGAGGGGGGACAGGAGTGAACGTCTTGAAGGCCCATTTGAGGATCACGATAGAAACCTTGATGCGTTGCGGCGTGAGCCATCGCGAAATCGGGCGACGGACCGGCGTGGATCGCAAGACCATCCGTCGTTACGCGGCCGCGTCAAAATCCCCCGGGGTGGCCACCGGCACTGAGGGCACCGCGGAGCAAACTCCTCCACCCCGGCCACCGGCTCCAGCCGAGGGAACGTCCTCGTCGGAGACGGGAACCTCCGCGTGCGAGCCGCACCGGACGTGGATCGAGTCGCAGCTGCAGCTGGGGCGCAATGCGCAGAGTCTCTACCAAGACCTGGTCGAGCAGCACGGCTTCGAGAACCATTACAACTCGGTCAAGCGTTTTGCGGCGAAACTCAAGGCGAGGACACCGGAGCGCTTCGACGTGCTGGAGTTCCTGCCCGGGGAGGAGTGCCAGGTGGACTACGGCCAGGGCGCCCCGACGCTGTGGAAGCCGGGCCACTACAAGCGACCCAGCCTGTTCGTGATGACGCTGAAGTACTCGGGCAAGAGCTTCAGGAAGGTCGTGTGGAAGACAGACCAGGAGATCTGGGCGCGCCTGCACGAGGAGGCGTGGCGCAGCTTCGGGGGTTGCTGCCAGTACGTGGTGCTGGACAACCTGAAGGAAGGAGTGATCCGTCCCGACCTCTACGAGCCGGAGCTGAACCTGGTGTATGCGGCGATGCTCAACCACTACGGCGTGGTGGCCGACCCGTGCCGCGTGAGGGATCCGGATCGCAAGGGGACGGTGGAGAACGCGATCCAGCACACGCAGGGCACGGCGTTGAAGGGGCGCAGGTTCGAAACGATCGAGGAGCAGAACACGTGGCTGGCTCACTGGGAGGAGCGCTGGGCGGCGCCGCGCATCCATGGCCGCAAGAAACGCCAGGTGCTGGAGATGTATCGGGAGGAACAGCCCCACCTGCGCGCGCTGCCGTTGGAGGGCTTTCGCTGCTTCAAGTCCGGCACGCGCACCGTGGACGACGCGGGGCTGGTTCAGGTGGAGGGCTCGTACTATGCGGCGCTGCCCGCGCGGTTGCACAGCGTGGTGCAGGTGCGCAGCTACCCGCGCGAGATCGAGATCCTCGACGCGGCGGGCGTCGTGCTGCGCCGGCACGCGAAGTCGCAGCGCAAGGGCCAGTTCGTGATCGGTGAGAAAGACCGCATCTTCAACCCGTCGCGCGAGACGGCACGGTTGCTTGAGAAGGCCGGGAAGATCGGCCCGAACACGGAGCAAGTAGCACGCAACCTGTTCGCTCACCTCGGCCGGCCCGGGCAGCGGGCGCTGTATGGCCTGACCAACCTGCCGCGCACGTACAAGTGCGCGGACATCGAGGCCGTATGTACTCGCTTCCTCGGCGCCGAGTGCATCTCGTACGCGGCCCTGCGGCGCGCGCTCGAACGGCAGGCGGCAACGCCACCGGCCGCGGCACCCGTTCTCGTCCAGGAAGGCCCGGCGATACGCGCCATCGCCGAGTACCAGTCGTTCTGGGAAGCGCACACGCAGACGCACCCGCTTGAGGAGGACGCCGATGGCCATGTCCGTCCCTGAACTGGAGCGCGCGCTGCGCGGCCTGCGCCTGTCGGGCATGACCGACACCCTGCAGGCCCGCGCCCTCCAGGTGGCGAGTCATGAGATGGACTTCGTCGAAGCGTTCTCCTGGCTGGTGCAGGACGAACTCGATCGGCGACGCAGCCGGCTTCAAGATCGCCGCTACGCGTTGTCCGGGTTGCCCGAGCGCAAGACACTGCAGGAGCTGGACTGGAGCTACAACACGCGCCTGCCCAAACGCGACATCTTTGAACTCGGCGCGCTGAAGTTCATCGACGCCCGCGAGGACCTCCTCCTGCTCGGGCCACCCGGCACCGGCAAGAGCCACGTGGCCAAGGCGCTCGCGCTACTGGCCGTCGATCGGGGGTGCAAGGTCCTCTACCGGGAGGCCCATCAACTGATCGAGGACATCACTGAGGCGCGTGAGCTCGGCGCGCTGCGAAAGTACCGCGCACAGTTGAAGGCGACCGAGCTGCTGGTAATCGACGATCTGTTCCTGCGCCGCCTACCGGCCACCGCCGGCGACGAGCTCGCCGACGTGCTGATGAGCCGCTACGAAAAGAACTCGACGATCATCACCTC
>JANLOX010000158.1:0-36071 GCA_031366795.1 Candidatus Eiseniibacteriota bacterium
CCGCCGCACTTCGGGCGGTCGCGCCCGTGCGTTACCCTGTGTGGCATGCGCACCGTTACCGCAACCCGCTACGTGACACCGCTTCGCGAGGGCGGCTCACTGCCCGCCATCGTCGAGGCCGACGACTCCGGACTCTATGTCGTGAAATTTCGCGCCGCGGGCCATGGCACCAAGGCCCTGATCGCCGAACTCGTGAGCGGCGAACTGGCGCGCGCCGCGGGGCTTCGAGTGCCGGAGATCGTCGCCGTGGAAGTCGACAGCGCACTCGGGCGGAACGAGCCCGACTCCGAGATTCGCGAACTGCTGCGTAACAGCGCCGGCACGAACATCGGGCTGGACTACTTGCCGGGCAGCATCACCTTCGACCCGACCGCCGGCGAGCCGCCCGGGCCCGACGAGGCGTCGGCGCTGGTGTGGTTCGACGCCTTCACCACCAACGTGGACCGAACGCCGCGCAATCCCAACCTGCTGGTGTGGCATCGCCAGCTGTGGTTGATCGATCACGGCTCCTCGCTGTACTTTCACCACGCGTGGGACCCCGCGGCTAGCGATGGCAGCAACGCGTTCGCCCCGATCAAGGATCACGTGCTGCTGCCATGGGCGAGCCGCATCGCCACGGCAGGTGAACGCATCGCCGCGCGGCTCACACCCGGGATCGTCGCGGACGTGCTGGCCGCGATTCCCGACGCCTGGCTCGCGGACGAACCGCACTTCGACTCCCCAGCAACGCATCGCGCCGCTTACGCGCAATACTTCGAGCGGCGACTCGCCAATGCCGCGCTGTTTGTCGAGGAGGCCGAGCATGCCCGCGATTGCCTCGTTTGACTACGCGGTGATCCGCATCGTGCCCCGTGTCGAGCGCGAGGAGTTCGTCAACGCCGGCGTGATCCTGTTCTGCTTCGAGCGCGACTTCCTCGAGGCCTGCGTGGCGCAGGGCTCCCAGCGCGTGCTTGCGTTGTTCCCGGGAGTCGACCTCGCGACAATCGAGGATCATCTGCAGACGGTGCCGCGCATCTGCAAGGGCGGCGAGAGCAGCGGCCCGATCGGCAAGCTGTCGCAGCGTGAGCGCTTCCATTGGCTCGTTGCCCCGCGCAGCACCATGCTGCAGGTCTCCCCGGTGCACACCGGCCTGTGCGAGGACCCGCGCTTGGCACTCGACGAACTGATGCGAGCGATGGTGCTCCCCGCCGCCGCCGCAGAGCCGCGATGACGCTGCACGCGCACGGCACCCGCGCCTTCGACGTCGACTTCGCGCGCCAGCACTTCCCCGCGCTGAGCGATGACTGGGCGCTGTTCGACAATGCCGGCGGCAGCGTCCCGTTGCGCGGCGTGATCGAGCGCGTGACCGAGTACATGAGCCGCTGGCAGGTCCAGCTGGGCGCCACGTACCACCACTCGGCGCACGCGCTGGCCCTGGTCGACGAAGGCCGCGCCGCCGCCGCGAGCCTCGTCAACGCGAGCGCCGACGAAGTCATGATCGCCTCCTCGAGCACGGTGAACGTGCGCGTCCTCGCGCGCGCGCTGCGGCCGCGACTCAATGCCGGCGATGAAGTGATCGTCACGAATCTCGACCACGAGGCGAACATCGGCGCCTGGCGGGAACTCGCCGCCGATGGCGTGGTGATCCGCGAGTGGTGCTTCGACGTGGAGCGCATGGCGCTGACGCTCGAGGGGCTCGAGCCGCTGCTGAACCCGCGCACGCGGCTGGTGTGCTTCACGCACTGCGCGAACGTCGTCGGCACGATCCACGATGCGGCGACGTTCGTGAAGCGCATCCATGCGGCGGGTGCTATGGCATGCGTCGATGGTGTGGCGTTCGCCCCGCACCGGCGCGTCGATGTCCAGGCCATCGGCGCCGACTTTTACTTCCTCTCGCTCTATAAGGTGTTCGGACCGCACCTGGGGCTGATGTTCGGCAAGCGCGAGCACCTGCTCGCGGCGAAGGGGCAGAACCACTCCTTCATCCCCGAGACCGACATCCCCTACAAGCTGCAGCCCGGTAATGTGGCGCACGAGTTGACCGCATCGCTGCCGGCGATCCCGCACTACCTCGTGGCGCTGGATGCGCACCACCACGGGGTAGCAGCGGCCACGCGCGACCCGTTGACGCACGCGTTCGAATTGATTGCCGTGCACGAGGCGGCCCTCGCCTCACCGCTGCTCGATTTCCTGTCGCAACGCAAGGCGGTGCGCGTGATCGGCAGCACCAGCGCTGACCCTGCGCATCGCGTCCCCACCATCGCGTTCACGGTGGAAGGCCGCGATGCCTCGGAGATCCCCACCCTGCTCGATACCATGAAGCTCGGCATCCGCTACGGCCACTTCTATGCTTACCGCGCCATCGAGGCACTTGGGCTACTCGAGCGTAACGGCGTGATACGCGTGAGCATGGCGCACTACAACACACCCGCCGAAGTTGAACGGCTGGTCACGGCGCTGGATCGAGTACTGTAATACGCGCTGCGGGGACACGCGCCAGGACGCAGTTTGACATCGCACACCCGCTTCGCATCGCACATCCTTGACCCGTCTCGCATCGCACCTCCTCAAGGAGCCCCCGGTGATCTTCCATCCCCGCATTCGCGTTCGGACGCTTTCACTCGGAATTCTCGGCCTCCTGCTGCTGACCGGCGCCACCACGAGCCATGCCGCCAGGACAGTCGCGGAAAAGCCCGCCGCGAAGCCCGCCGCCACGGCGCCGCACGCGCACCCGGCCTCGGGGGCTTCGGGTATCGGCTCGATGGGCACGGCGATGACCGGCTTCACCAGCGGTACGGGCGTCGACCTCCCGCACTACGTCGAGCCGGCGGCCTACTCCGTGAACCTCGTGATTCATCCGCCCGAGGGCGAAGACATCGTGATGAAGCGGTTCGTCGATGATGGCAAGATCCGCACGGACATCAACGTGCAGGATCAGGACATCTCGATGATCGAGCTGGGCGACGAGAAGGGCACCAGCTACACCGTCATCCCTAAGCAGAAGATGGCGATCAAGCAGTCGCGCGAGGCCATGGCCGAGCTGACCAAGGGGATGCAGAAGCAACTCGATGCCAAGCAGGAAAAAAACACCGCCGCCGCGCCCGACCTGAAGGTGAAGGTCGAGGACTTGGGTGATGAGACGCTCGGTGGCCACACCGTGAAGAAGCTGCGCATCTCCTCGGCACAGGGCATCGCATTCGGCTGGTTCGACAAGGCGACTGGCGCGCCGGTCAAGATGGAGAGCACGGCCGAGGGCAAGACCTCGTCGATCGAGTGGCGCGACATGAAGGTCGGCCCCCAGCCCGCCAAGACCTACGAGGTGCCCAAGGACATCGCGGTCACCGACATGGACGAGATGATGGCGCAGATGAAGAAGATGGGCGGCGCGAGTGGCATGCCGGGCCTGAGCGGGCTCGCGGGCATGGGTGGCGTGGGTGGCATGGCGGGAATGCCCGGCATGGCGGGAATGCCCGGCATGGGCGGCGGCGGCCTGCGCGGCATGGCCGGCGGCATGGGCCAGAACTTCGGCGCGCAGATGGGCGGCCAACTGGGCACCACCCTCGGCGCATCACTCGGCGGACCACTCGGCGCGATGGCCGGCCACTACATCGGCGGCAAGATCGGCGGCATGATCGGTCGCAAGGCCGTCAACGCCGTGATGCCAGGGAAGTAGCGAAGTCGCGCAACGGTTCGCGCGGAAAGTTCGTCCGCCGCGAATCGCGGGGCGCGGGCTACTCCACCGCGCCGGCGAAGCGATCCTTCATGTAGCTGCGCGCTGCCGCTTCATCTCGCGCCGAGCCGAGGAATCGCGTCCACGCCTGCATCTCGTGCGCGACGACGCCGAACTCCCACACGCAGTAGACCGGCTTGTGCGCGCCGTCTCGCGGGAACACAGCGAACGCCAGCATAGCGTCGCCATTCTTGTAGTAGACCGTCTCCCACAATTCATTGGAGCCGCTCCAGGTGCTGATGATCAGGAAGTAGAAGCTCTCGCCGCAGCGGTGCAGGATCACGAAGCCCAGGCCCTTCGCTTGGAGTCTCCCCGCGACCGACTCGTCCGAAAGCGCCTCGCGCGCTAATGCACGAATCGGCGCGGGCACCGGCTGCTCCGCCTTGAACACTTCGTACCACTTGAGCGACACGCCCTCGAGGTCCAGCGGCTCGCCAGCAGTTGCCTGCTTCGGACCGTGACGATAATGCGGATCCACACCCGGGAGGCCGGCAGCCAGCAATTGCGCGATGCCCGTCATGCCCGCCCCTACCAGTCCGTCTCGCGGTAGTCCTTCAGGAATTTGCCCCACACGTGATTGCCCGTGTTGATCCCCACGATGATGGGATCGACGATGCGCGCCGCGCCATCGACGATGTCGAGCGGTGGGTGGAAGTGGTGGTCGCGCACCTTGCGCGCGGCGATTTCCGCCGGGTCTTCGTCCGTCACCCACCCCGTGTCGACGCTGTTCATATGGATGCCGTCGTTGAAGTAGTCCTGCGCGGCCGTGCGCGTCATCATGTTCAACGCGGCCTTCGCCATGTTGGTGTGCGGATGCCGCGTCGTCTTGGACTTGCGGTAGAACTGCCCCTCGACGGCCGAGACGTTGACGATGTGCTTGTCGCGATCGGGAGTCTTGAGCAGCAGCGCCTTGAGCCGCGCGTTCAGGATGAACGGCGCCACGGCGTTAACGAGCTGTACTTCGAGCAACTCGACCGCCGGCACCTCGGCGAGCAGCAGCCGCCACGAATTGCGACCGCGCAGGTCGACCTGCTGCAGGTCCTGGTCGAGCCGGCCCTGCGGAAATAAGTCTTTCTGCGCCGTGAGTTCTTCGGGCAGCAGCCGCACCTGCGACAACTCCGCCGCATGCGTGAGTCCCGCGACTTCTGAAAGCCCACGCTCGATCACCGCGGGCGCCGTCGACTCCGCGTCACCCTCCGGCAACAGGTGATAGCCGCGCAGGCCCTCGTAGGAGCCGAGCAGCTTGCGCGTGTGCTCCGGCGCCTCGTTCAGCGCGGCCGTCTCTCCCGCCATCATATGCTCGTAGAAGTCGGGCGGGCGGCGCACCGTCTGGCAGGCGTTGTTGATAATGAAGTCGAGCCGCTCGCGCGTGCGTAACAGTTCGCGGCAGAACGCCTCGACGCTCGGCGTGTGGCGCAGGTCGAGCCCGAAGATCTCGAGCCGGTGCCCCCACTCCGCGAAGTCCGGCTCGCTCGCATAGCGCATCGCCGAGTTGCGCGGGAAGCGCGTCGTGACGATCAGGTGAGCGCCGCAACGCAGCAGCTTGAGGCCGGTCTGGTAGCCGATCTTCACGCGGCCGCCTGTCAGCAGCGCAACTCGCCCGCGCAAGTCCGCCAGCTCGGTGCGCTTGAAGAAATTGAATTCCGCGCACACGGGGCACAGTTGGTCGTAGAACGAATCGATCGTCGAGTAGTTCTGCTTGCACACGTAGCAATTCTGCGGCTGGATCGCCTCGCGGATTTCCGGATCCCGCTCGACATCATCGGGCGTGAACCCCTGCGGCGGGAACACGTTCGGCGTCGTGAACACCGGCTGCTGCCGCAACGCGCGGATGCCCGTCTGCGCGAGGATCGATTCGTCGCGATTGATGCGGGCGGTCTTACGGTGGCGCACGATCGCCTTGTTCATGCGCCGGCGGTCGGCGGTGTCGGGAGTAAAGATCTCGGCGGCCGCGGAAATCAGGCGGCGGCGCTCCTCGGGGGTCAACTGCGCCATCAAGGTGCGGTCGGCGACGATCTGCTCGAGCGTGGCGACCGCCGAGCGCAGGCGCTCGGAATCGACGCCGTCGGTGTGCGGCAGGGGGGTGGTGGAGTCCGGTGGGTGCATCAAAGGATGGTACGGCAGGAGCCCGTATCGGCCAAAATGGCAGGAATTACGCGAGGGTAAGGACCGCGTTGCGGACCCAGAAGTGCCTCCGATCGGGCCACCCCTCGCCCCGGGCTGGCGTGACTGACCGCCCACTGGGCCGCGCGGGACTTGGTGCTGGGCCGGCGCGCCGCCATGATCATCGCTGCGAACGGCGCTGCGGTCCCTGGACTTGTCCTACCGTGGAAAGGACGCCGACCGGGAGGCCGACAGAACCATCAAATGGACGTACGCTGAACCGCCTCTGGGATCGGCTTGAACAGCTGGTATTGCAATGACCACCTGAATCTACCCATTGGAGCAAATCCAGATGCTCGCGATGTCCGAAGTACGCAACAGGGCTTCGATCACCATCGGGCTGCGGTACGACGATTGCTCGGCCTTGAGCTCGTCTGCCTTGGAATCGAGCATTCTCGAGGCCTGCGTTCGTCATCGCATTCCGTGCACGTTCGGAGTCATTCCCGAGATATCACTGCCGGCTCGCCACGGACGGATCCCGGAGCTCACCTCGAGGCTCCCAGACTCGAAGCGCGAGATGCTCCGCCGGGCTCAGGTCGAGGGCGTCATCGAGCTGGCGCTCCATGGTTACACCCACCGAAACGTTCGGGATGGAATGCGAACCGAATTCGCCGGCGTTCCTGCCTCGACCCAGGCTGAACTCATTGCGAAGGGGAAGGACGAGCTTGTGTCTTTCGCCGGTCCGATCCACACCTTCATACCACCGTGGAATTCGTACGACGCGCACACGCTGGACGCCCTGTCGTCTGCGGGATTCAAGACTCTGTCGGCCGAGGGACTTGAGCCCGAACAACAACGCGGCGGTCTTAAATTCGTGCCCGCCACCTGCCGGATACCTGGGGTGCGAGAGGCAGTCACGGCCGCGAGACAGCTTGCGTTCGGAAGCTGCGCCTCGCGGATCATCATCGTGCCATGCTTCCACCCGTACGAGATCAAGGAGAGCGGCTCCCCGCGCGCGCGGTTCTCGCTCTTTGATTTCGAACGCACTTTGGAGTGGCTCTCGTCACAGCAGGACGTCGTGCCCGGCACGCTTGGCGCGATCGGGACGCTTCCCGACCATGAACGCGCACGCTTCGCCGGCAGCGCACCAAGACAACGAATCGCCGTTAGAGCGCTGAAGAAGGCGGCCGAATGGATTACGCGAAGACGCAGTGAGGGTCCGGCAACGCGGTCGCACTCATGATGTGCGCCGGGCACTTTGCAGGCGCTTGAAGCCGGGTTCTCGATTGGGTGCCGTCAATCGGGTGAATGCGCCCAACTGGCTCGTCACAACCTGAACGGTACCTGAACCGTACCTAAACAACAGTTCCACGAGGCTCCGATCCGCCTTCGGCCCGGCCGATATTCATTGCGGTGTGCCGAACTGGCGTCGCACCGGTGATGTTTCAGCCAGATGATTCCCGAAGCTTCAAGGAAGGTGGTGCGCAGTGAGTTCAATTGGCGCGATTTCAGGGGGCGCCCAGCAGGCGCTCCTGCAGGCGGCAGCTCCCCAAAAGTCGGTCGCGGTCGCGACGCGCTCGAATGTGCGCGACGCCGATGGCGACTTCGACGGGACCAAGCCCGGTCAGGTTGATCCGAAGGACGCCGGGAAGGGCGTGAAGATCGACCGCCGAGCCTGACCACTGGCGTTTGCATTCGAGTGGCCGCGGCCGATGTGGCCGCGGCCGCACCCCGGCATGCACTGGTCCAAAGCCAGTTGGGTGAGATCCGTGACCCATGAGTCTGCGCGGTCGTCGCGTTAAGCGAGGACCTTGACCGCGGCGGCAGGATGAATATCAAGTGGACCGCTGATGGGTTCGTCCAAGGATTCGCGCGGACGGTCAACCCACGTCTGAGCCCACAGCTCAAGGCAACACAGCGCAAACACTTGCTGCGCCTTCCGTCCGCGGCGCACGCCGTCACCCCTGAGCAGACGCTCGACGGCCCTCGGATCGATCCATCCCCGCGCGCGGCACCGGGCATCCAGCAGGATCTCCCTCCCAAACGCCTCGAGACCGCTGCCGAACCAACGCTCGAGTGGCAGGCCGAATCCCTGCTTCCCGCGTTCCAGGATCGAGGGCGGCAGCAGGGACCGAACGCTCTCGCGTAGCGCCCACTTCGTGACGTCTCCCCGCAACTTCAGGCTGAACGGCATGCGAGCGGCATGCTCGACGACGCGCTGATCGAGGAGCGGCGCGCGCACCTCCAGCGAATTGAGCATGGACATGCGGTCGACTTTGACGAGGATGTCGTCGGTCAGAAAGGTTTGCGCGTCCAGGGCGAGCAGCGCAGGAACGCTTCCCAATTTGCAGCGCGCTCGATCGTAAAGTGCACGCGGGACGGCAAAGGGATCGTGACCGTTTACGGCTCGACCCAGATCGGGAGTCATCACTCCCGCTAATTCGGCCGGCTCGAACCGGGACATCAACTCGAGGTGCCGGTCTGCGACTTCAATGCCGATGCGCCGCAACCAGCGCCCCCAGCCCCTGTTCATTCCCACGACTGCCGCGGGGCCAAGTGCCAACCGCCGCAGCGCTATGGGGACTCTATCGGGCCAGGCGTATCGCCTCGCCTTCGCGTAGGTTGAGTATCCGCCGAACACCTCATCGCCCCCATCTCCTGATAGCGCCACGACGACGTGCTCGCGGGCGACCTCCGCAACGTGGTACGTCGGGATCATCGATGCGTCCGAGAACGGCTCGTCCATACCCCAGACGAGTTTCGGTAGCAGGTCGAGAGCCTTGGGTTGCACGATCACCTCGTGGTGTTCGGTCCCCAGATGGCGAGAGACGGCGCGCGCGTGGACGAGATCGGCGAGGTTGCCACCCTCGAGTCCGACGCTGAACGTGCGAATCGGCGCGGCGCTCTCCCTCGCCATGAGCGCTACCACCGCGCTCGAGTCCAATCCGCCCGACAGGAAAGCTCCCAGCGGCACGTCCGCGTCCATGCGCAGCCGAACGCTCTCTTCAAGGAGTGTCCGCAAGCGCGAGACAGAGTCGCGCTCGGGGAGTTCGCGGTCGATATCGAGAGGCAAATCCCAGTAGCGCTCTTCCCTCGCGCCGTTTGCGTCGCAAATCAATCGATGAGCGGCTGACAGCTTGCACACCCCACGCCAGATGCTGCCGGGTGACGGCACGTACTGGAATGCCAGCATTTCCGCCACGCTCTTCGGATCGACGTCGCGTGGCACCGAGGGATCCAACATGAGTGCCTTGAGTTCTGATGCAAACACGACGCGCCGGCCGTTGTCGTGATAGTACAGCGGCTTCTTCCCCACCCGATCGCGTGCGAGCATCAGGGTTTGAAGAACCGAATCATAGAGCCCGAGGGCAAACATCCCGCGCAGACTTTCAAGCATCGCTACGCCGTGTGCTTCCCACAGATGCGGCAGGACTTCGGAATCGGCACTGCCGCGAAAGCGGTGCCCAGACGTGGCGAGCCGGCCACGCAGCTCGCGCCAGTTGTAGATCTCGCCATTGACCACCACGTGCACGCTATGGTCCTCGTTGGGCAGCGGCTGGTGCCCCGCAGGCGAGAGATCCTGAATCGCCAACCGCCGGTGTCCAAGCGCAACCGGACCATCGCACCAGAGTCCTGCGCTGTCCGGGCCGCGACGGCGCAACGCATTCAACTGGCGCGCAAGCAGCAAGGGATCCGCGACTCCACCCGCGTACCAGAACGCACCTGCTATGCCGCACATGGAAGCCCCACATCGCGATCGGAACTTTCCCAGAGGAGGCCACTGGGACATGCGCGGCGACCATCATGGGCAACGCTGCTTCTCAGGAACGTTTCGACGGCAACCCCCTCCCGCGGACGAACGGGAGAATGGACTGCCCAACTTAACGGCAGCCGAACCACGTGGGGGAGCGCGGCTGCTGGATCACCGCCCGGGCTACACCCCCGCCGCGAGTGGAGCGTCCTATTCAACAGCCGGCCGCATCTCGACCCCGCATCCTTCAGCGAATATTGGGCGCGAACCCTCGCTCAATCGCGGTGGCCCAAACCACCGCGATCGGGGTTTCGTTGCGGGCGGCGCAATAGCGGTGGGGTCCCGGCTGCAACACACGCGGGCCGGTGAAAGGCGCGCCATCGAGCGAGCCGCGGGCGTTTCCTCCCCCGCAGACAATCGTGTATCGCTGGGCAATCACAATCTCGAATTTGCAAGTGTCACCCGCCACCCCGGGCATGCGCGCCAGCGACTGGCCGAGGACGCGCCATTGCCCCACCGGGATGTAATGCTCGTTCAGGAACTGCCGCCCGCGTGGCGGCCACTCGTCGAGGTCTCGATACGCCACCGCCGCTCCAGTCGCAATCGCACGTTCCGGGATTTCATCCCGCAAAGCGCCCCGCTGGATTCGCGCGAGCGTCACCATCTCGTACGCTGCATAGGTCGGGCGGTGGCGGTAGATCGCCTCCCCGCGGACGTCCACTACGGGCTCATTTGGCCGCGTGAGACGCAGCAACTCACTCATCGCGATTCTTTGGGTCAGAGTGTAGTCCTTCCAAACCGGTTCCAGTGTTGTGAGGGCTGCAATCTCGATCAAAACGACCACCGCGAGCGTCATCCAACTCCACTTCGACCACGCATCAGCGGTCCCCCGGCGCGATTGCGGCACACGCAGCAGCCCCAAGACCGCAGGAACCGCCAGCGCGCTGGCCATGGGAACAAACGGTAACCAGTCCTGGCGCGTCACGAGCGGCCAGAACGTCTGGACACCGAGCCAGTAGAATGTCGTCGTCAGAAAAAGCGTGGATCTTGCCGCGCCTAACTGCCGCGTGGAGGCGGTCCGGACGATGACACGCGCGCACCAGAGCAGCGATGGGATGGCTGGAATGAGCAGCAACGGGAGCCATGGGTCCGACGCCCACTTGCCGAGCCCCGGGACATAATTGTGCAGAATCACGCCGTACACGAGCGCCGGCCAGGCACGCTCCACGGCGAAGAATCCGGCCATGACGACAGGCACTACCAGGGAACCTAGCGACACGGCGCAGACGATCCCCAGGATCCGGAATCGATCCTGCTGCAGGAGCCTCGCTCGCATTACGACGAGCGTTGCGATCACCGCGAACACGAGGCTGACCGCAAGAATCGAAGTCTTCATCGATGTCGCAAACGCGGCGCCGAGCAATAGTCCGCCCGCGAATCCACGCGTTCGCGACGGCCGTCCGCAGACAAGCACTGCCAGGCTGCTGATCCACAACGCCATCCAAAGCACGTCCGCACGATATTCGACACCCTTCTGGACAAAATCCGGCTGAAGGCCGGCAATCGCGACGGTCCACAGCGCCGCGCGCAAGCCGAAGAGTCGCCGCGCGAGCAACCCGATAGCCCAGAGTGTGACGATCGTGAGGGGAATCATCGCCAGTCGCATGCAAGCGACGATGTCTGGCCGCTCCTTGAACCCTGCGAGCATGGGCGCAAACACCATGCTGAAAAGCGGTGAGTGGTTGTCGAACACGTCCCGGTAGGCGACGAGACCCTGGGTCCAGCTCCAGGTCACGTGCAGATGCTGCGGCTCGTCGGTGTTGATTTCGTGGTGAAACGAGTACCCGATGCGAAGCAGAATACCGAGGAGAATGAACGCCCATGCGGTCCCTCGCTCGAGAACTCCCACCCTTGCATTGCCGGCGGGCGTGGGCTGCCTTAGGCGCAACCGTAAGCCGAGCAAACGAACCCCGCCGGCAGCGGTCCGCGTCCACCTGCGCCGCGCGATACTTCGATTTGACTCTGCATCCCCAACGGCCTCAAGCAGATTACGCTCCTCGGCTTCAGATGTTTGCCCGGCTAAGACGAATCAATCATGCCGGCGCTCACGAGCCCCGCCGACGATCGGCATGCCCCACCCCATCCACGGAAGGCTTGCGAAAACTGGAAGATGGTTCATGGACCTGAACCCCACCTTAACGGTTCGGCCCCCGAGGCGAGTGCGCCTACCCTTTCGCCGTCCGCCGTAGCGATTCATCGCTCCTCGTTCATTCGCGGTTAAGGCGGCAGCGCTAAGGTCGAAACAGTGTAGATTTCGCCCGGTCTCATTTGTCCGAGCGCCACTCGCGCAAATGAGCACTCACGCGGGCGCGATGGGATTCGAAACGGCTCCGGTGCAGGCAAAGCCTCGCGGGGAAGGAGTGATCGGATGGGTTCAGCCAGGACGATGTCGAACAAAGTTCCCGAAGTCACAATCGTCTTTTGGATCGTCAAGATCCTCTGTACGACCGTCGGCGAAACGGCGGCAGATTTCCTGAACACCAACCTGCACCTCGGCCTCGCAGGCACGACCTACATCATGAGCGGCCTTCTGGTGGTCGCGCTCGGAATCCAAATCAGACTCCCAAAGTATGTGCCGGCCCTTTATTGGCTGGCCGTGGTTCTGCTGAGTATCGTGGGTACCCTGATCACCGACAACCTGACTGACGCATTGGGTGTGTCCTTGGTGACGACCAGCATCGCTTTCGGCATCGCACTCGCCGTGACCTTCATTGCGTGGTACCTCAGCGAGCGGACGCTGTCTATACATTCCATCTCGACGATCCGGCGTGAGGCATTCTACTGGCTGGCAATCCTCTTCACGTTCGCACTAGGCACTGCAACGGGTGATCTGACCGCCGAGCGGCTCGGCATCGGTTACCTGGCGTCAGCCCTGATTTTCGGCGCAATGATCGCGGCGGTGGCGCTCGCGCACTATCGATTCAGGCTGAATGCAATCGTTTCGTTCTGGGTTGCTTACATCTTGACGCGCCCGCTTGGCGCTTCCCTCGGCGACTACCTGTCCCAGCCCCATCAGAATGGTGGCCTGGGATTGGGCACCGTCGGGACTAGCTCGCTCTTTCTCCTCATGATCCTTGGCATGGTGGTGCAGCTCACGCTGTCGCGTAAGCGTGTGCCTGCCGGGGCCACCCCGCCCGCACACGGGAAGTAGTCCGGCCTCGTGAAAAAAACTCTGGGGCGAAAGGACCCTTCCCCCCCACCGCCCACTCGCCTAGTATTTTCGCATGAACCCACTTGACCTGAACACCTCGCCCTATCTTGCCGCCGCCTACGCCAACGACCGCGCCCATGTCTTCCACTCCTGGTCCGCGCAGGGCCTGATTGACCCCGTCGTCATCGCGGGCGCTCTCGGATCGCGGATGTGGGACGACAAGGGGAACTCGTGGCTCGATTTCTCGAGCCAGCTCGTCAACGTGAACATCGGCCACCAGCATCCCAAGCTGGTCGCGGCGATCCGGGAGCAGGCCGGCCGCCTGTGCACGATCGCACCGAGCTTCGCCAACGACATGCGCAGCGAAGCCGCGCGCCTGGTCACCGAACTGGCGCCGGGGGACCTCGACATGGTGTTCTTCACCAATGGCGGCACCGAAGCGGTCGAAAACGCCGTGCGTCTCGCGCGCGGCCACACCGGTCGCCACAAGGTGTTGTCGGCCTACCGCAGCTATCACGGCGCGACCGGCACCTCAATCACGCTGACGGGTGACCCGCGCCGGTGGGGCAATGAGCCGGGCGCTCCCGGCGTCGTGAAGTATTGGGGCCCCTACCTCTATCGCTCGGCGTTTTACTCGACCACCCCCGCGGAGGAATGCGCGCGCGCGCTCGAGCATCTTGCCAGCGTGCTGATGGTCGAGGGAGCGCATACGGTGGCCGCAATCATCATGGAGACCGTCGTCGGCACGAACGGCATTCTGGTGCCGCCCGACGGCTACCTCGCGGGTGTGCGCGCGCTGTGCGACAAGCACGGCATCATGATGATCTGCGACGAAGTGATGGCGGGCTTCGGCCGTTGCGGCGAATGGTTCGCGGTCGACCGCTGGAAGGTCACTCCCGATTTGATCACCTTCGCCAAAGGCTCGAACTCCGGCTACATCCCGGTGGGCGGCGTGGTCATCAGCCGCAAGATCGCGAGCACCTTCCGCGAGAAAGTGTTCCCCGGCGGCCTAACCTACTCGGGTCACCCGCTGGCGTGCGCCTCGATCGTCGCCAGCATCGGCATCTTCAAGGAAGAGAAGATCGTCGAGCACGCCCGCTTGCTCGGCGCCGACGTGATCGGCCCAGCACTTGCCAAGATCGCCGAAAAGCACCCGAGCGTCGGCGAAGTTCGCGGACTGGGCGTATTCTGGGCGATCGAACTGGTGCGCAACCGCAAGACGCGCGAGCCGTTGGTGCCGTTCAATGCCTCAGGTGCCGATGCCAAGCCGATGAGCGAAGTGATGGCCGCGTGCAAGGCGGGCGGCGTGTGGCCATTTGCGCACTTCAACCGGCTGCAGGTCACGCCGCCGTGCACCACCAGCGCGGACGAAGTACGCCAGGGTCTCGCGGCGATCGACAAGGCGCTCGAGGTCGCGGACAAGTACGTTGCTGAGTAACTCGGCCGATGGGGTGCGCCCCCCATGTGGGGCGCCGCACACCGAGTCGGTCGCAAGACGCCGCACCTACCACTTCATCGACACTCCCGGGTGCACGAGCAGTGCGCTGTTGCCATCGAGGCTCACTCCCAGCGAGTACGTCAATCCGCGTGAAGCGTGCAGTCGCGCGCCCACCGCCCCGACGATTTCGCCACCACCCAGTTCGGGCGTGAGCTGGCTCTCGGCCGACGCCGGCGTGGCAGGTCCTTCGCCGCCGCCCTCGCTGAGCGCCGCGGTATTACCGAACAGTTCGCCGACGAGATCGAATCGCGGAGTCATCCGCAGTTCCCCGGCGAGCGCATAGGTCATGATGTTGCTGACACTCGCCCCCGCCGGCTTGCCGATGAACGTGTAGCCGACGTTCGCGTGCGTCTCCCACGCCCCCACACGCTTGCTCGCGAGCAGCGACAGGCTGACATCAGTCTTGCCGGTCCCGATTCGGGTGTTGCGCGCAATCGGCAATTTTACCTCGCCGGCCAACCCGAGCGCCGGCACGCGAGCGCGTTCGGGAGAAATCCATGCGGTGAGCGTCGTTTCAAGATCACCCGGCCCGATCTGGCGGCGAACGCCCTTGTCGCTGATCGCCGTGTAGAGCACAGGCTCGGCCGTCAGCTGCCAGCGGTCGCTGATCCCGTACTCGAATGCCAGCGGAGTCGCGAACTCGCTCCCCGCCGAAGAGGTCTGCCGCTCGAAGCCACCTTCAACTTCAAACTGCCCGCGCTTGATGGTCCGCGCGGATTCGGTCTCGAGCGGTTGACCCGCATGCGAGCTACTGGCCACGAACGCGAGCCCAATCACGAACAGCGCCGTACGCCATCGATTCAACGTCATGGGTTGCCCCCCGGTTAATCACTCCACCCGCATGAATGGCTCCTCCTGCCGAGTGCCATACACTAGGGGGCGACGTGTGGATCCCAGACTATTCGCGCGATCTGAACGGCTCCTGAACAAGTGGGCGGCGCCTCAGCTGCGCGGCGCCCACGCCGGCAGGCGCAGCTCGAAGCGGGCACCCCCGAGCACGGACTCGAGCGCCACCACCTCGCCACCATGTGCGCGCGCGACCTGCCGCAGGATATGCAACCCGAGCCCGAAGCCATCGTGGCTCGCGCGCGCTTCGGGATCGCGATAGAACGCATCGAACACGCGCTCACGCTGGTCGGGAGCGATACCGCGCCCGCCATCGTCGACAATCACGCAGCAGGCCGAGTCCTCGGCGAACACCTCGACCTCAACCCGTTCGCCGGGGCGCGTGAACTTGAGCGCGTTGGACAGAAGATTCCGGATGGCCGAACGCAGCAACACGCCGTGCCCCGCCACCAGGATCTCATCCTCGGCCTCGATCTGGATGTCCTGCGCGCGCTCAGGTGCTGACCTCAACAACTCGTGCGTGGTTTCGCGGACGAGGTCTCCGAGATTGACCGGGACAAATTCGTCCTGCATCTCGGTGTGCGGAGGATCGGCGCGCCGCAACAACAGCAGCGCCTCGACCAGATCGCTCAAGGCACGCACGCGTTGTTCGGCGCTGCGTAGTCCGACGCGGTGGCGTTCGCCCAAGTCCGGACTGGCGAGCGCATACTCGAGCTCGCCCGAGACGACCGTCAGCGGCGTTCGCAATTCGTGCGCCGCGTCATTCGTGAAATGCCGCTCCGATTCCGCCACACGCTCGAGCCGGCCGAGCAGCCGCCGGAACGATTCCGACAGGTTCTCGATCTCGGCGGGGTCCCCTGGCCGCCCCAATGTCGTCACGATGCCGCTCTCCGATGCTTGTTCGGCTTCCGCCGCCATGCGTGACAGGGGGCTCAGGGCGCGGCGCGCGACGGTACGGCTCGCGGCGGTGACGATCACGAACAATGGAATGCCCGCGAGCAGCAACGCCATGCCCAGCGCCTCCATGGCGGAGCGCCGGCGACGCGTGGAAGACGTCGCGATGACCCAACCTCCGTCCGCGATCGGCATATGCACTTGCCGGCGTTCCTCTCGCGGCGGCAGCCCCTTATTGGATGCGCTGGAGAGCACCAGGCCACCCCGGGCGTCGAACACCTCGATGGTGATGCCGTCGGGGTGATCCTCTTCCAATACCGCCTGCGCGCCCTTGGCGAGGTTTTGCTCTTCGCGCCACTCGCGCTCGATCCCGGCCGCGATGCGCTCGGCGGTGTTGGTGAGGTTGTTCAGTTCTTGCCGCTCGAGTGTGCGGCTGGTGAGCCAGAGGGCGGACCCGGAAAACACGACGATCAGGGCGGCCGCGAGCCCCTGCTGCAGCAGCGCCATGCGAAACACCAGTGAGTGCGGTTTCACGCGATCACCTCGAACACGAACCCCTCGCCGCGCACCGTGCGGATGCCGCAACCCTCCTCGAGACTGCCGAGCTTCCGGCGCAACCGGCTCAGGATGACATCGAGGCTGTCGGAGGCCGCCGGCGTCGTCTCGCCCCACGCGCCCTCGAGCAAGTCCGAACGGCTCACGACCGAGCCGGTGCGGGCGACGAGTAGTTCCAGCACTGCCCATTCGCGGGTGGTCAGCGGCACCTCCTCGGAACGCCGTTGCAGCTTGCGGCCCACGAAGTCGATGCGCACCGAGCCCGCCTCGACCCGCGACTCCGGCTTGGTACCCCGCCGCCTCGCCAGCGCTCGCAGGCGCGCGTGCAATTCAGCCAGCGCGAACGGCTTGCGCAAGTAGTCGTCGGCGCCGGCATCGAGACCCTGCACGCGATCGGCGACCTCGGCGCGCGCGGTGAGGCAAAGGATCGGCGTACGCACACCCTCCGAGCGGATCGAGCGGCAGACATCGAGACCATCACCATCGGGCAGCATCAGATCGAGCACGATGACATCGAACTCGGCCGTGAGTGCCGCGCGCAGACCCGTCGAAGCACGCGCCGTGGGCACGACGGTCATGCCGGCGTCGGTCAACGAGCGCATGAGCAGGTCGCGCGTAGGCGCGCTGTCTTCGATCACCAGAACTCGCACGGGGGAAGACTACTCCGTACCGCCGCCGAGCCATACCAGCAACGATGGCAGGGCGAGCAGCAGCAACAACGCCGAAGCACAGAAACCACCCACCACCGCGATGGCGAGCGGACGCAACAGGCTGGCGCCGCTCCCAAGTCCGAGCGCCAACGGCGCCAGCGCGGCGATGCCTGCGGCCGCCGTCATCAAGATCGGCCGCGCGCGGCGCCGCGCCGCGGCGCGCGCGGCTTCGAGGCCTGAGTGCCCGGCGTCGAGTGCTACGCGGAACTGGGCGACGAGGAAGTAGGCGTTCTCGGACACGATGCCCACCGTCATGATAGCCCCGACGAAACTCGAGATGTTGAAGGTGGCGCCACCCAGATGTAGCGCCGCGAATACGCCGAGCAGCGAGGAGGCGACCACCAGCATGACCGCCGCGAGTTGCCCCCACGACTGGAACGCCACCAACAGGATCAGGGCGACGAGCAAGGTGACCCCGACCAGCACGGCGACAAGGCCGCGGAAGGATGACTGCTGCTCGGCGAACAGTCCGCCATACTGCACCGTCACCTCCGGCGGCAGCGGCAGCTCGTGCACGAGGCGCCGCTGGAGTTCCGCCATCGCCGAGCCCAGGTCGCGGCCCGTCAGGCGCGCGGTGACCGGCACCATGGTGCGCAGGTTGTCGCGCGCGATCTCGGCTTCGCCGGGATCGGTGCGCAGGGTGGCGACATCGCCGAGCAGGGCGCGCAAGCCTGGGCCGACCGGCACCACCACCTGCGCCAGCGCCGCGGCGCCACTCAGCCCCCGCGGCGGTGGCAGGGTGACGCGAACGGTCCACGCTCTGGCCCCGCGCACGATATCCCCCACCTCCACGCCGGCCACCGCCGGCGCGACGGCGCGGGCGAGCTCCGCCGCGCCCAACCCGGCGCGCGCGGCGGCGGGACCGGGTGCAATGGTGACGTTAGGGCCGCTGATCACCACGCCACTTTTCACGTCCACGACGCCACGGATTCGCCCAAGCAGTGCAGCGCACTCACGCGCCTTGTCCCGCGCCAACCCCAGGTTCTCGCAGAAGATCCTCACCTCGATCGGCTGCGGGTTCGAGGTGAGATCGCCGATGACGTCCTCGACGAGCTGACCGAACTCGATCTGCAGCGCCGGCTGCGAGGCCTCGATGCGCTGGCGAATATCGTCGGCCACCTCGTCCGCGCTGTGATGACGCTTCGATTTCAGGCGCAGCACGTAATCGCCCATGTTGGGCTCGGTGATGAAGAACCCGAGCTGGTCGCCGGTGCGGCGCGACCACGACTCAATTTCAGGCGTCGCCGCGATCTGCTGCTCCACTTCCCGCAGCATGCGATCGGTCTCCGACAATGAAGTCCCGGGTGGTGTGTTGTAGTCCATGATCAGCGCGCCCTCATCCATCTCGGGCAGGAACCCGGTCCCCAGGGTAGTTTGCAGCGGCAGCGCCAGCCCGACGCACACCAGCGCGGCGACGAGCCCTACCCACCGATGCGACGTCGTGAAGTCCAGCGCGCGGCCGAACCAGCGCGGCGGCGTGTCGTCATGCGGCTTGCCCGCGGCAGCCCCGGGCTTAGGGATAGGGCACACCAACGGCACCACCGAGATGCACAGCAGCAACGACGCGGTCAGCATCAGCGCCATCGCCAGCGACAGCACGCGGAAGAACGCCCCCGTCACGCCACCCAGCATGACGAACGGCAGGAACATGGCGAGCGTGCACAGGCTCGAACCGCACAGGCTCGGCAGGATCTCCGCCATGGCCAGCGAGCGCGACGCGGGGCTTGGGCCAGCGAGACGCGTGGCGAGATGTTCGACCACGACGATCGCATCATCGAGCACGAGCCCCACGGCAGCGGCGATGCCACCCAGCGTCATCATGTTCAACGACTGGTGCAGCAGGCTCAGCGACACGAGTGTCAGCGCGATGCTGCCCGGCAACACCAGCGCGCCGGCGAGCCCCAGCCGCAGGCTGCGCAGGAACAGGATGATCACGAAGATCGCGAGCAACGCGCCGACCAGCAGGCTGTCGCGCACGCTACCAACGGAGCCCCGCACGAGATCGGATTGATCGTAGAACGTCTCGACCTGGACGCCCTTCGGCAAGCGGTTCTGGTTAGCGACGAACCACCGGTGCGTCTCGTCCGACAGGCGGATCGCGCTCGCCGAGGGCTGGCGCAGCACATTGACCAGCACGGCCTCGCGCGAGCGCGCGCGATGCCGCAGGAACTCAGGCGCCTCCTCCAGGCTGATGTGCCCGAGCTTGCCCAACTCGACAGGCGGTCCCGCTGCCACCGCGATCGGCAGCGTTTGCAGTGTCGCCAGGTCGACGGGCCGTCCATCGGCGAGCCCGAGGTACAGCTGCGAGTTCGCCTCGAGCAGGCCTACAGAAGACAGTACGGAGGCCCCGCGAATCGCATCCGCGACGCCCGCGGCATCGAGGCCGCGTGACTGGAGTGCCGCGGGATCGAGTTCGACGCGCGCCTCGAGCTTGCGGCCGCCCTGGATCACGACTTCGGCGACACCCGGAATCCGCGACAATTCCGGCCGCACGATCATCCACGCTGCATCACGCAGCCGAACCTGCGAGACAGTGTCGGAGGTCAGCGAGAACGCGACCACGGGGAACAAGGTGGGATTCATCAATCGCGCATCGAGTGTCGTGCCCGCGGGTAATTGCGCGCGCACGGCTTCGGTCTGGGCCTGGACGCGTTGCAGCGTCAGGTTCATGTTCGAGCCCCACTCGCAATCGAGGTTGAGCTCGGCCGATCCGCGGCTCGTGGTGGAACGGACTTCGAGGACGCCCGGCACGCGGCGAATGGACTCCTCGAGCGGGCGCGTCACCGTGCGCAACATGGCATCGCTCGGCAGCTCGCCGCTGTCGGCGATCACTGTGATGCGCGGGAAGGTGACCTCGGGCAGGATCGACGAGGGCAGCTGCGTCGCCGCCACACCCCCGAGCACCACGACACCCGCGAGCGCGAGGGCGATGGCCCGCCGCTGTGCGAAGACGCCGTCGAAGAAACGCGTCATGACTGCGGCTTCACCCGGGTGCTGTCGGGCAGCCCGTGCTGCCCCACGATGATGAACGGCGTGCCGGGTGCTAAGCGCGGCTCGAGCAGCTCGTGCCAGCCCAAGCCCGCAGCACCCAACCGCAACGTCGTCCAGATCGCATGTCCTCCGGCATCAACACGCGCCGCGCGCACCTCGCCCGTCAGGTCGTCCTCGACCAGTGCGGAATCCGGCACCGCGAGCACGCGCCGCCGCGCGCCCACCTCGATCGTGGCGGTGCCGAATTGGTCGAGCACCCCGACTGGCGCCACCCCCACCGGCGACAACCACACCAGCGCGCTCTGGTCCGCGGCACTCGTGTTCGGCAACCGGCGCTGCACGACCGCCCTGCGCACGGGCCCTCCTTGCATGGCGATCGTCGCGGGGCTACCGGTCGCGATGCGCCCCACATCGGACAGCGCGGCGTGCGCCTCGAACACCAGCCCGTTCTCGGGCACCAGGGCGAACAACTCGGCGCCCTCCGCGACTTCCGCGCCGGCATCCACCGCGCGCCGGATCACGGTACCCGAGGCCATCGCGACAAACGGAACGCGCACGAGGTCATGCCGTGCCTGGGCCACCGCGCGGCCCGCTTCAGCGATACTCGCCGGATCCGTGGCCTGGCGCTGCATCAGTTCGGCGCCGCGCAGCGCAGCGTGCGACTCGCGCGTCACCAGTTGCGCGATCGTCTCGCCCTTGCGCACGTGATCCCCCACGCGTGGCGACAGCGATTCGACGATCGCGGCGAATGGCGCGTTGGCGGCGACCTCGACCGCCGCGCGCCACTGTCCCTGGGCGGTGACCACACTGGGCACCGACAACTCGCGCACTGGCCCCACTCGGACGCTCACGACGGCGGCAGCGGCCGCGTCATTGGCTGCCTCCTCACCCTTGCGCGCGCAGCCCGCGAGCATCAGCGCAACCACCGCGCCCAACAGCGCCCGGATCACCGTCTGCATACGCGGCCTCACCGCCGGTCCTCCACCAACAACTGCGCCATTGCGTTCTCCTGTCGCGCCGAGACCCATCGTTCCCGCGCATCTGTGACGACGCGCCATGCGTCGAGCAAATCGAGCAGCGGCGTGGCGCCTGCCGTGTAGAGACTGCGAACCTTGAGCAGGCTGCGCTCGGCGCGGGCCTGCGTGCGCTCTGCGGCATCGAGTTGGCGCCACGCGCCACGCCACTGCGCAAGCAGGGTGGCAGCGCGACGGCGCTGGGCACCCAGTTCAGCGCTGCGGCGTAGCTGGGCCGCCCGAAGCGCCGCCTCGCGCGCGCTCACGGCGGAAGGCGCCGCGCGATCGAGCAAAGGCAACTGGAATTGCACGGCAGCCGAAGCACCGAGATCGCGGCGCAACCTGTCCCCTAGACCCGCACTGGGATGCTCGGCCTGCAGGTCGAGCGGCACCTTGCGCGTGAGATCTGCCCCGGCGAGCCCCGCGTCCACCACGACTTGAACCGCGGGAGCGTTGCGTCGCCGGGCGTCCTGCACATCGAGCCGCCCGAGCATTTCGTCGACGCGAGCGAGAGCGAGCTCGGGCTGGGAGTCGATGCTCGCGATGAGCGCCGTGGAGTCGGAGCGCTCCGGACCCCGGCCGGAAGCCTCGCCCGGCTCACGAATAGTCAACGGCGCATCGAGGTCACGCCCGATCAGGTTTGCCAGTTCGAAGCCCGTGGTCTGCGCTTCGAGTCTTGCCGCATCGAGTGCGGCGGCGACGACATCGCGCTCCAACGCCACGCGAAACGAATCCGACGAGCCCCGCATGCCGGCGGTCACGCCGGCGCCCACGAGACGACCGAGACGGTCAAGCCATTCGATGCCCTGCCGCTGAAGCGCGATCTCCTGCTGGGTGCGCAGCAGCTTGAACGCAAGGTCCGCCGCCAGCACTCCTGCTTCGCGCGTCTCGAGCATCGCGCGCGTCCGCGCCGCGGCGGCACCCCACGCGCTGCGCTCGCGTGCCCGGGCGCGTGAGCCCCCGTCCGCGGCGGTCCACGCCATCGCGAGCTTTAACTGGTAGTCGCCGAGATTGGTGATCGTGGGATCGAAGAAACCCTTGGGCGCAACCGTGGCGCCTGCGAGTAGAGACAGCGCGGGGCGCGCGTTCATCGACGTCGCCGTCGAATCCGCGAGCGCCGCAGCGCGGTCGAACTGTGCCGCGAGCACGGCGGGCGCGTGGCCGCGCGCGAGGGCCACGCACTCAGGCACGCTGAGCGAGTCGGCGGCCACAGCAGTCACGGTCTCCCCGGCGCGCACCGGATGCGGCGCCATGAACAACATGGCGGCCAAGCCGAGTGCCACGACCCGTGCCAACCGGATCACCGCCAGTCCCAGACCATCGAGCCGATCCTGACCTCTCAGGGCAGTACCTTCTCAATCACGTCGACGAGATCCAGCACGTGGATCGCAGCGGTACGACAGGCAACCGCCTGCCCCCGGCGGGGCCAACTAAGACTGCCCAGACAATGCTTAGCGTGACGAAAACGATTTTCAATCCGGGCCAAGCACTCCTCCTGACTGTCGTGATCGGCCGCCCCGCGGCATGAAACGCGACAATATCAGCGCGAGCTAAACGAATGGTGAACGGTTGGCGGCGCAGGCTGGTTCCGGCCGGCGGCGAGTCGTGCAATACCGCGACCACGGCATCGCGCTCATGACATCGCGCCCCCATGGCACGCAGCGTGCGTGTTCCCCTCACGAGTAGGGTATCTGGCGAATGAGGGCACCTTGAGCCGAGACATTGATCATTTGCAAGTTCGTGGCCGCACGGTCCGCCTTGCGAGCTGGAGTCCTCGCTCCACCAAGGGCTGCCCGGGCCAGGACCAGGCCGCGGAGCGCACGGCGAAGTGCATGGCGCGGATCGACACCCTCCAGTATGAGCTCTATGGCGAGGCGAAGCGTTCCCTGCTCGTGGTGCTCCAGGGCATGGACACCTCGGGCAAGGACGGTGTCATTCGTCATGTCATGAGCGTCTTTAATCCGCAGGGCTGCAACGTTTCGAGCTTCAAGGTGCCCACGCCCGAAGAGGCCTCGCACGACTTCCTGTGGCGAATGCAGCGGGTCGTGCCGGCGCGTGGTTCGATCGCGGTGTTCAACCGTTCGCACTACGAAGACGTACTGGTCGCCCGTGTGCGCGAGTTGGCGCCGCGGAAGGTATTGACCAAGCGCTACGCTGCCATCAACGCGTTCGAGCGCTACCTCGTGGACAATGGCACCACGGTGATCAAGCTGTTCCTGCACATCAGCCGCAAGGAGCAGCGCGAGCGGCTGCTGGCCCGATTGGAAGATCCACTCAAGCGCTGGAAATTCAGCGATGCCGACCTGGCCGAGCGCAAGCGCTGGCGGGATTACCAGCATGCCTACGCCACGGCGCTCGAGCGTTGCAGTTCGTCCTTCGCGCCGTGGTACGTGATTCCCGCGGACCACAAGTGGTACCGCGATTGGGCGGTCTCCGAGATCATCGTGAGGGCGCTCGAGAAAATGGATCCACGGCTCCCCAAGGTGAAGCTCGACCTGGGCAGGCTGCGCGCGGAGCTGCGCGCCAGCTGAAGTACCTGCGCGCGCCAAAATTGTAGGACCTGCCCTGCCCGCAGGGCCGGAATTACAAATCCTCAACGCTCGCGCCCTTTCGTGCGTCTCGCGCGAGCCAATTTGCCGCGCGAATGAGCCCCGTGACTGGCACAGGACGTGCGGCTGGCAACCCGACGAGATCCAGGGCACGGCGTGCGACGTTCGGATCGCTCGCAACCCATAGGGTCCAACAGGGGGGAGCCAATGCACACTTCCGTCGGCACGGTGCATGGGGCCGTCCTTTCAAGTTCCCTCTTGCTGATCCTCGGCTTAATCGCTCAGCCCACCGCGTCGGCGTCCACCCCCACGACCGTAGCGCCTTCCACGCAGCCTGTGGTGTCCACACTCCCCATTCAGGTCCCCCCTGCGCAAACCCTCGACGCATCTTGGGAAGCGCCGTGGAATCCCGATCACGCGATGTCGCGCCGCCGCCCCTGGGAACAAGTCGTACTTTTGCCGGGGCGCATTGTGTCGCTGCCGCTCGTTGGACTCGGGTGGGCCACGGACCACGCACTGGGGGCCGTCGAGCAGCGCAGCCCCTCGTTCATCGGACCCACAACACACAGGGTAACGCAGCCGCGCCTCCTGACGCTGCGTCTCGCCCACCTCGGGGACCGCACCGGTTTGGGCGCTGCCGTCGTCGCTCAAACCCCAGCGCAACGCCTGGGCAGGGCGAGTCTCGAATATTCGGCCTCGAACAAATTCTACAATCGTACTGAGGCGACGTGGAACGGGGGGCCGGCATCGCTTCAATACGGCTACGAGTGGCGTCCGCAGGATCGCTACTACGGCGTGGGAACCGCGAGCTCCAAGGACAGCGTTTCGGGTTTCGCGATGCAGCGTGAGTTCGTGCGCGCGGGCGCGCGCTGGGCGTGGGGCCGCGATTCGGCGTCCGCTCGTCCACGCGGCGCATTCAATGTCTGGGCGGGACCGCGCAGTGAAGTGACGCGCAGCGGACGCGAGCCCGGCGTGTTGTCCTACGAACAACGCTTCCCCGGCGACGCCGCGGGAGTCCTCGACACGCGCGTGGAGCATTTCATCTATGGCGTCAGCGCGCTGGTGGACCATCGCGCCGGCGCGCCGCACTGGAACCATGGCTGGCGAGTGCTGGCTTCCGCCGAGCAGTTCGTTTCCCCGCTGGGCGCGCTGGCGCTGCACTCGGCCGCGCACGACGGCGCCACGTTCTCCCGCTATGACGTCGAGGCCGAGTCCGGTATCTCCATGTTTCGTGACCCGCGCACCTTGCGGTTCGCCGTGCATCTCACGGACCAGCAGGTGACGGCCGGCCGTGAACATTTCCAGGTCTCCGACATGGCGGCGCTGGGTGGGCACGCGGGACTCGGCGGATTCGTGGCCGGCCGCTTCCACGACATGGACCTGTTACTGACGCGGCTCACCTACGTGTTCCCGCTGGTGCACCGGTTCGAGATGGATGCACACTCGGAATGGGGCGCCGTGTACCCCGACCTGTGGCACGATGCGAGCATTCGCTCCCTCCACCGTTCGCTGGGGCTTTCATTGCGCTCGCGCAGCGATCGGGCGCCCCACGGCTCCGTGGGCTTCGACTGGAGCGGCGAAAGCGTTCGATTCCTCTACACTCTGGGAGCCGTGGAATGAGACACGCCTATTTCATCGTTGCGGGGAGCCTGGCACTGCTGCTTGCCTGCGCGCCCGCCCATTCGGCGCCGGCATCATCCAACGCAGCCGCGGCCCCTGACACCTCCAGCAAGGGGCCCGCCGCCCCCGCTGGGCGCCAGTACTCCTATGCCTACGACATGTTGGACAACAGCGTGATTCGTCCGCTGACGCGCAGCCTCGACGTGGCATTGCTCGCGCGGAAGGTCACCCGTCAACCGCGCGAAGCGGCCAACGTCGACGAGCAGGACCAGGTGCGGCTTCCGAGCACATGGTGGCAACCGCGCATCGGACTGCGTCCCGTGACCGTGGAACAGATGCTGAGCGGCCCAGGCCCCGGCACTGGCCCCGCGCCCGGGAAATGGACGGTCACCAAAGCGAAACTGCAGGGCGTGACACCGGGCTTCCAGATCAAGGACTCGCAGGGTGGCAAGTTCCTCGTGAAGTTCGATCCGCCGGGATCGGCGGAGCTTGCGACATCGTGTGACGTCATCGGCTCCCGGCTGTTCTGGGCCGCGGGCTACAACGTTCCGGACAACTCGATCGGCTCGTTCAGCCTCGACGATCTCGACATCGCAAAGGACGGCACCTACACGGATGCCAGTGGCAAGAAGCAGCCGATGACACGCGCCTATCTCGAGCAATTGCTGCAGCGCGTCTCGCCGCCGATCGCGGGACGCTACCGCTGCACCACCAGCCGCCTGCTCACGGGCAAGCCCCTGGGTGCCTTCGAGTACTTTGGACGCCGAGCTGACGATCCTGAGGACAAGGTACCGCACGAGTTGCGCCGTGAACTGCGCGGCCTGTGGGTCGTGTGCGCATGGCTCAACCATGCCGACAGCCGCGGGCCGAACTCGCTCGACATGTGGGTCACCGACCATGACCGCTCGTTCGTGCGCCACCACCTGATCGACTTCAGCGCCATCCTTGGCGCGGGCGCCACAGGCAAACGCGCCTACGCGACCGGCACGGAGTATTACCTCGACTACGGCGTCGCGGGCCGCGAACTCATAACCGCCGGGCTGGCGCCGTTTCGCTGGGAGGCGTCCGTCGACCCGAATATCCCGGCCGTCGGCTTCGTCGAATCCAAGGTATTCGATCCCGGCAGCTGGCGTCCCGACTACCCCAACCCCGCGTTCGACGAACGCACAGAGCGCGACAACCGTTGGGGCGCGCGCATCGTCGCTGGCTTCACCAACGACCACATCCGCGCCGCGGTCGGCGCGGCGCACTACTCCGACCCGCGTACGGCCGAGGCCATCGTCCAAGTGCTGATCGAGCGGCGCGACAAGCTCATTCACCGTTGGCTGGGCAATGAACACACGGCTGGACTTGCCACGCAATCACGGGACAGCCATTGAATCGCACACTGCGTGGCCGCCTCGCTGTGTGCATCATCCTCGCTGCGACCGGAGCGCTGGGCGCGGCGGGCTGCGCCCATGTCGGAAAACTCGAATTCACCCCGAATTCCCTCTCACTCACCAACAGCGATTCCACGGACCTCACGAGGATGCGCGGCATCGGCCGCCCGCAGCTCAAGGCGATGTTCGCCGACACTTCCATCGGACTGATCCCCGGCTCCGGCGACACCGCGAAGCGTTACCTCGGCCGGCTCCGCCAGGGGGACATCACCGACACGCTCAACGTGATGCTGTTCGGCGACAACCGTCCCGGCTGGCGTAGCACTCGACTCGCGACGCAGTACTACAAGATTCGCGGCATCGCCTCGCGCAGCCCGCGGCGCGTCGTGACAGGATTGATCAACATCCCGATCGCGTTGGTGCGCGGCTTGTTTCCCGACCTCGCGTTACTGCGCGACATCCCCGGCCGGTTGCGGCACATGCCGACGTGGGGACCGGAAGCCAAAGTTGTCAAGGCGATGCTCGCCAAAGTGGACTCGATCAAGGCCGGAGGCGGCGTGGTCGCCGCCGTCGTGAACACCGGGGACCTCGTCAACGACGGGCGCTACCCGGCGCACTGGGAGCGCTTCCTGCGCATCACCAAGCCGCTGTATACCAAGGTCCCCTACTTCGCCGTGTCGGGCAATCACGATCGCACCGACACGGTGGACGGCGTCGAGAACTGGCGCACGGCGACCGGCCTGCCGGTCACGGGCGACCGCCTCTACTACTGTTTCGATTCGGCCGACGGCTGGGTTCGTTTCATTGCCCTCGATTCGGGTCCGATGGCCAACCCCGCGAACTTGTGGTCGCGCGAGGCGCAGGTGAAATACTCCGACGAGGAGATCTCGTGGATGGTGGCGCGGCTCAAGGAACACCAGGGGCCGGCGTTCGTGTTCATGCATCACCCGCCATTCTCCGCCGGCTTCCACCGCACCGAATGGCAGGCGGACTCCGTGCTGCGCCAGCGCCGCGACAAAATGATCCGCGCGATGCACGAAGCTGGCATCGCAATCATGGCGGCCGGACATGAGCACGCCTACGAACGCGCGCTGTTCACCTGGCCGGACGCCGTGATGATTCACATCGTGACCGGCGGCGCCGGCGCGCCGCTCTACCAATTGCCCCCACCGGACGTGTGCGCGCAGCTGTTCAGCCAGTATCACGTCGCAGGCGCCGAGGTGAAGCCTGAGAACGTCTACACCGGATCGTTCAACCACTTTATTCACGCGCGCCTGTGGCTGGGGGGCGGAGAGATTCTCGCCTACGCCGTCGACAACAAATCGCGCTCCACGCTGGTCGACCAGGTGCACATCGATCTCAAACGCTATGGCGTGCCGAAGATCGGCCAACACAAGATTCCTGTGGTGCCCAAGACGGCGCCCGCGACCAACGCGAATGAAGAGGTCGCCGGCAAACGCAAGCCCGCCGCCGCCGACAGCGTGGCCAGCAGCAAGCGCCTCCTCAAGCGGTCGCCGCGAGTCCAGAAGCAGGCCGCGCGCGACTCAGTGGCGAAGATGAAACCGCCGCTGCCGCGCATCACACCGAAACCGTAATCACCCTCGAATCACTCGCGGGGAAACCGCCTGCGAGCAGGCACTGGAGACGATCATGTATGCAAATGCCGTCCCGGTAACACCCGTGCCGCCCGGCGGTAGCGAGCGAAAGAAGGGACCGCTGGACCGCCTACTCGGCCTCTTCGCCGAAGTCCACGGGGGCGAAGCCGGAACCGCGCTGCTGCTGATGTTCAACGTGTTCCTGCTGCTGGCCGCCTACTACCTGCTCAAGACCATCCGCGAGCCGCTGATCCTGAGCGTGCCCCATGGCGCCGAAGTGAAGAGCTACTCGGCCGCCGCCACGGCGGGATTGCTGATACTGATCGTCCCTCTCTACGGCGCCGTCGCTTCGCGTGTATCGCGCGTCAAGCTGATCAATGGCGTGACGCTGTTCTTCATCGCGTGCTTGATCGCGTTCTACGCGCTCAGTCGCATGAACGTAGCCGTAGGCGTTGCGTTCTTCATCTGGGTCGGCATCTTCAGCCTGGTGGTGATCGCGCAGTT
Source organism: Candidatus Eiseniibacteriota bacterium (assembly GCA_031366795.1). Lineage (GTDB taxonomy): Bacteria > Eisenbacteria > RBG-16-71-46 > RBG-16-71-46 > RBG-16-71-46 > JANLWK01. The sequence continues at coordinate 28,929 of JANLOX010000158.1, forward strand.
GTGGGCATTCGCGAACGACATCTACAGCGTGGAGCAGGGCCAACGGCTGTTCGCGATCATCGGCTTCGGCGCCGCCCTCGGCGCGATCGCCGGCTCGTTCGCGACCGGGCAACTCGTCAAGAGCTACGGGCCCTATCCGTTCATGATTGGCGCGGCCGCCTTGCTCGCCGTCTGCATGGTGCTGACCAACATCGTGAACCTTCGCGAACAGCGGCACCGCCGCGACGCCGCGACCGCCACGTCGCGGGAAGGCGAGCCCGAGGATGCGGTTCCCGTGCGCGGCAAGAACGGCTTCGCGCTCGTGTTCGCGGATCCCTACCTGCTGCTGATCGCGGGTCTGATGCTGGTCTACAACATGGTCAACACCAACGGCGAATACATTCTCGGCCGCACCGTCGTTGCGATGTACACCGCCTCGCATCCTGCGATGGGGCTGGGCGGGCTGGACGAGAAGAAGGTGATCGGCGAGTTTTACGGCAACTACTTCACCCTCGTGAACATCCTCTCGGCGCTCATTCAGGCGTTCGCGGTCTCGCGCGTGATCAAGTGGTTTGGCGTGCGTGTCGCGTTGCTGGTGCTTCCCGTGGTGGCCATTGGCGGTTACGCGGCGATGGCGTTCCTGCCTATCCTCGGCCTGATCCGCGGCGTCAAGCTGGCGGAAAACTCGGTCGACTACTCGCTGCAGAACACCACGCGCAATGCGCTGTACCTGCCGACGAGCCGCGAAGCCAAGTACAAGGCCAAGCAGGCCAATGACACGTTCTTCGTGCGCTTCGGCGACGTGCTGTCCGCGGGGCTGGTGTTCGCGGGAACGACGTGGCTCGGCTTCGCGCCCAGGCACTTCGCACTCGTCAACGTCGGGCTCGTTGTCATCTGGCTGGTGCTGGCCGTCGCGATTGGCCGCAAGTACAAGACGATGACGGCCACCCTTCCGCCGGCAAAGACTTAAGGCAAGCAGATGCCCCGGCGTTGGAGCGCTCCGCTCGACTGGCTGGCGCGAGCGCTGGGACTCGAGGCCGCTGAAGTCCCGCGCTTGCTGCTGATGGGCACGCTGGTCGCGGTCGTCCTGTGCGCCTACACGATCGCCAAGGTGCTGCGCGACGCGCTGTTCCTTAGCGAATTCGGCGCGCTGAAACTCCCCTACGCCTACATCGGCGTGGCGATCGCCTCGGTGGGCTTCGTGTGGCTCGAGTCGTTGATCGAGCGGCGCTGGACGGGGATCGGCGCCACGCGCGTCAGCCAGTACTTCGCGATCGCTTGCAGCATCGCCGCAGCGCTGGCCTACCCGCACGCACCCCACCACACGGCGGCGCTGTTTTACGTGTGGACCGGCAGCCAGGCGATGATGCTGATCCCGCACTTCTGGGGCCTGGCACTCGACATCTGGGACTCCCGGCGCGCCCGCGTCGTGTTCCCACTGCTCACGGGGTGCGGGCTGCTCGGCGGGCTCGCGGGCGGCGCCTTCGCCGGCGGCGCCACCCGATTCTTCCATCGCGTCGACCTGCTGTGGAGCCTGCCGATGCTGCTGTTCCTCGCGCACTTGTTGACGCTCCAAGTGGAAGCGCACCGTTCTGCGCGCGCGCGCCTCGAGGACCAAACCTCGGCGCTGTCGGCGTGGCGCATCGTGCGGCGCTCACCGTTCATCCGGGTGTTTGTCGTGGCGCTTGCGCTGTCGGTCATCGTCGGCACGCTGGTCGACTTCCAGTTCAAGTTTTACCTGCATCACCGCTATGGCACGACGCAAGCGCTGACACAATTCCTCGGCTGGTTCTATGTGGGGTTGAACGCACTCTCGCTGGTGTTCCAGTTTGGCGTGGCGGGCTGGCTGCTGCAGCGTCTGGGGCTGGGCGTCTCGACCGCGCTGCAACCCGCCGCGGTGCTCGGCTTCTCAGCGTTCATGCTCGCGGGGCCCGGCATGTGGCTGATGATCGTGCTGCGTTGGACGCAGGGGGTGTTGTCGCAGACGCTCGGCAAGTCCTGCAACGAGATCTACTACACCGCGATCCGCCCGCCTGAGCGGCGACGCATCAAACCTGCGATCGACACGCTGGTGGAGCGCTGGTCGGACGCCGCCGTGGGCGTGTTGCTGCTGGTCACGCTGACCGTGTTGCGGCTGCCGCTCGCGGTCATCACTGGCGTCACCGCGATGTTGTGCCTGCTATGGCTGGGTATGCTGTTCCTGCTCGATCGCCAGTACGGGCAGGCGTTCCAGCAGGTGCTGAGCAGCCGCTGGATCGAGCCCGAGACGGTCTCCCATGCGCTCCGCCTGCCGGCCGCGCGCCGCGCCTTGCTCGAAGCGCTGCGCACGGGCGATGAGCGCCGCATCGTGCTCGCGCTGCAATTGAGCGGCGAGACGCGCGACCCGGAGATCGTGCGCGCGGTGCGTGGCTGTCTCGATCACGAGTGGCCCGGTGTTCGCGCCGCGGCGGTCGCGGCGATGGAATCGATGGGCATTCCCGATCCCGGCAATCGCATCGCGCAATTCCTCGAGCAGCCGCCTGAAGGTCTGCAGCGCGCGGCGATCGGCTATGGCCTCACCCGGGGCCCTGAGCCGATGCAGCTCGCCCGCCGCCTGTTGGACCTGGAGGACGTGACCCTGCCGCGATACGCCGTCGACGCCCTGTTCGATCGCACCTGCGAAGCGCGCGCGGCGTTGACGCCCGAGTGGATCGACGCGCAACTCGCGCTGGGGACACAGGAACGCTTGCTGCTCGCGGCGCGAGCGCTGGGTGCGATGCGTTGCGCCGCTTCGATCGCGCGGCTGCGCGTGTTGCTGACGCACGACGATGCCGAGGTGCGCAGTACAGCGCTGCTGTCGGCGACCCGGCGCCCGGCGCGCGAACTGCTCGATATCCTGTTGCCCATGCTCAGCATGCACGGGCTACAGTACTCCGCCCGCGCGGCGGTGGCCGCCGCGGGAGATGCCGCGGTCCCCGGCCTGCGACGCTTGCTCGAACCGGAACAGGAGCATCGCGTGCAAGCGCTCGCTGCGGGCACGCTCGCCTACATCGGCACGCGCCAAGCCATCGACGTCTTGATGACGCTTGCCCACAGCGGCGACCTGCGCCTGCGTCACCTGGGCCTGCGCGGGCTGACACGCTTGCGCATGCGCACCGGGCCCCCGGTGCTCCCACGCCACGCCGTGCACCGGTTGTTCCTGCGCGAGTTGCGCGATTACCGCGATTGCCTCGACCCTGCGCTCGCCCTCGAGGCTCACGCTTCCGCCGAAGTACGCCTGCTCGGCGAGAGCTATCGCGAATCCGCCGAGATGGCGCTCGAACGCGCCCTGCAGGCGCTGGCGTGCTGGTACGAACCACGTGCCCTGATGGGCGTGTTCGAGCGGCTCAAGTCCCGCGACCGCTCGATCGCATCGCCGGCCATCGAATTCCTCGATCATGTGCTGCCGCGTGAAGTGTTCCGTCCGGTGCGCGCGATTCTCGAGCAACCTCCGGTGCCGGACACGGATCCGGCCGCGGGGGCCGACCCGTTCGCGGTGTGGATCACCGCCGCATGGAATTCCGAAGACCCGTGGCTCCGCGCCTGCGCCGTGCGCGCGGCGCGTCACTCACCGGGATTCGATGTGAAGGGCTTCACCGGAGCGAAGGACTTGGATCCGCGCGTGCTCGCCGAATTGGCGGCCCGCGCCACCTCGCAGGGGCTCGCATGCTGACCGCCGTCGAACGCGTCCTGATCCTCAAAGGCGCCGACCTGTTGCGCGAAGTCGGTCCCAGACGCCTGCTCGAACTCGCGGATGTCGCGCGCGAACTCGAACTCGATGCGGGCGACGTCGTCTACAAGGAAGAGGACGCCGCCGACGCGCTGTACATGGTGGTGGAAGGCCGCGTGCGTCTCTCGGCCGGCGGGAACGTGATCTCGGAGGTCGGACCGGGTGAAGCGTTCGGGACCTGGGCCCTGGTCGATGACTCCGCGCGCGGCCAACTCGCGGAATGCATCGAGGGCGGCCTGGCGCTCGCGCTGCACCGGGACGCGTTCTACGACGTGGCCGCCGGCGACCTCACCTTGCTCCAGGAAATCGTGCGCGTGCTCGCGCGGCGGCTGCGCGCGCTCGTCTCCGAGCGGCCCGAGGAAGCGCGTGTCGAGGGCGAGGGCGTCGAGAAGCCCGAAGCGTTGACGACGGCAGAGTCGTTCGAGCCGGAAGTCGCCGCGGACGTGGCACCCGCCAGCAGTGGCACCGAACTCGCCGCCGCGGTTCTGGGCAAGACGCCCGGACCCGACAGCGCCCAGGCGGCACCCGGCACCAAGAACTCGTGATGCACCCAACGGAGGCACCCATGGAACTGCTCGCGCCAGAAAAGCAACGCACCAGCTTCTTCGCCCGCTTCGAGGAGGCCGCGCAGAACAATCTCGAAGGCGCGCGCCTGCTGGAGGGGCTATGCAAACACTTCACCGACGCCGAAGCGCAGGTGGAGCGCCTGCACGAGCTGGAGCACAAGGGTGACCTGATCACGCATGGCGTGTACAAGGCGCTGAACCAGACGTTCATTCCGCCGCTCGATCGCGAAGACATCATCGCCATCGCGACCTCGCTGGACAATGTGATGGATCACATTCACGAAGCCGGCGACGCCATGTGCGTGTACAACGTGAAGGCGCCGACACCCATCATGTGCGCGCTCGCGGCGGTCATCGTGGCGTGCACGCAGCAAGTGGCGGCCGAGTTGCCCAAGCTGCGCAACCGTTCGGGCATGCGCAAGCTCGAAGGCGGCATCGTCGAGATCCACCGCTTGGAGAACACGGGGGATTCGCTGCTCCGCCAGGGCGTGAAGGAACTGTTCCACGAACCCCACGACCCGATCGAGGTGATCGCCTGGAGCAGGATCTACGAGACCATGGAACGCGTCACCGACGAATGCGAGTCGATCGCCGACGTGTTGCGCGGGCTCGTCATCAAGCATGCCTAGCACGGGATTGGCGCCGCTGTTCGTGCTGATCGGTTTCGCGGTAGCGTTCGATTTCATCAATGGCTTCCATGACACCGCCAACGCCGTTGCCACGGTGGTGTCGACGCGCGTCATGCGGCCGGGGGTCGCGATCGGGATGGCCGCGGTGCTGAACTTCGCCGGCGCCATGACGGGCACCGAGGTCGCGAAGACCATCGGCAGCGGCATCGTCGGCTCATCGCTCCCCCTGCACGCCATCACCGCAGCACTGGTGGCCGCGATCGCCTGGAACCTGCTGACGTGGTACCGCGGCGTGCCCAGCAGCTCGAGCCATGCCTTGATCGGCAGCCTGCTCGGCGCCGGTATCGCCAGCCTGGGTCCGCATTCGGTGCACTGGGCAGTGTTGCGCGACAAGGTCGCGTTGCCTTTGCTGCTGTCTCCCATTGTCGGCTTTCTCACCGCACTCTGGCTGATGCGCCTCCTGGTCCACGTCTTTCAGTCGTTGCCGCCTTCGCGCGTCGGGCCGATCTTCCGCCACACACAGCTCATCTCGGCGGCCTTCATGGCGTTCAGCCACGGCGGGAACGACGCGCAGAAGACGATGGGCATCATCACGCTCGCGCTGGTCAGCAGCGGCGTGCTGACCACCTTCCATGTACCGATGTGGGTGATCGCATTGAGCGCCGGCGCGATGGCCGCAGGCACCCTGGCGGGCGGGCGGCGCATCATTCACACGATGGGCACGCGGCTCGCGCACTTGGACCCGATCCACGGCTTCGCGGCGGAGACCTCCGCCGCCACGGTGATCCAGGTCGCCTCGCGCTTCGGCTTCCCGCTCAGCACCACGCACGTGATCAGCTCAGGCATCCTCGGCGTGGGTGCGGCGCGCCGCATGAACGCCGTGCGCTGGGGCGTTGCGCGGACGATGGTGGGCGCGTGGCTGCTGACGATTCCGGTGACCGCCGTGCTCGGCTTCGGCGCCGCATGGGCAGCGAGGGCGCTATGGCACTAGCCGTGCCGGGGGCGCTACCGCGCGGCCCCACCGCGAATGACTCGAGGCATTGGAGCATCGCCCTGGGACTCGTGCTGCTCATGGGTGGGGCGCCGCAAGCACGGGCGCAGCACCGCGCGGCATTTGGTGACTCCGGCTGGGTCGCACCGCTGCCTGAAGGAGCATTGGACGGCGACTTCTCAGCGACTGGGCCGCGGGTCGCGGGCCCGCAGCACGAACCGGCCGGCGAGCGGATCCTGCGCGCTCCGTTCCGCGCCGTGTTCTTCCCTGCGCGGTGCCTCGCTCGCGGACTCGAGGCACTCGCCGGCACCGATCTCGGCACATTGAACACGCTGGGCCGCGCGCGCCCCGGCTTCAGCGTGGGGCCCAGTTTTTCCTACTCCGGCGGAGCGGGGGTGGGATTCGGGCTGCGTACGGTGTCCGTGCTCAACGAACGGCACGCCGCGCGCTGGGCGGCCGACGGGACATGGTCAGTGCACGATGAACGCAAGGCGCGCGTGGCATTCAATTGGGGCGCGGTCGGCGAGCCCCTCGGCTTCGACATCCTCACCCGCTACGACCTGATGCCGAACCGCCGGTTCTACGGAGTGGGCAACACGTCACGCGAAGCAGACCGGGGAATCTACCTGAGCGAGCGAAGCACCGTCGACATCGCCGTGCGCTTCGGTCCGCTCGTCCACCAATTGCGGCTCGTCGCGGGTCTCGAGAATGTTGGCGCGCGCCGGGGATACAACGGCAGCCCCGCGGTGCTCGACCAACCGGCGCTCGCCCAGACCGCCGGCATGCTCCAGCACTCGGAGCTGATCTCGCTCGGCGCCGGTTGCAACTTGGCCGCACTCGACAACCTGCGCGATCCCTCGCGCGGCGTCGAAGGGCGCATCGACGTGCGCCAGGTCCATGTGCTCGAGAGTGGCGGCTTCGATTTCTGGCGCTACCGTTTCGAGGCTCGGGCCTATGTGCCCGTGTTCTCCGCTCGCCGCGTCTTCGCCATACGCGCGCTGCAGCACAGCGTGGCACCACTCAATGATTCGGCGACACTTCCCTTTTACGTCCTGCCCGAGAGCGAGGGCGAGGCGCACTTCGCCGCCTACTCGGGGCACCGTTTCACGGACCGCCACCTCATGCTCGTCCACACGGAATACCGCTGGCTCGTCTGGGACCGGCTGTGGGTATTTGGGTTGGCCGAATTCGTCGAGGTGGCCTCGCGCTCCGACCGTTTGCGGCTTGTTG
>JANLOX010000162.1:0-12490 GCA_031366795.1 Candidatus Eiseniibacteriota bacterium
TCGCTGCGTATCGACGACAAGGCGCGCACCATGACGGTCGACGGCAAGGTCGTGAAGGAAGGCGACTGGATCTCGCTCGATGGTTCGCTCGGCAAGGTGTACTTGGGTGCCGCCAAGACGACGGACGCCAAGGTGAGCGGCGAGTTCGCGACGTTCATGTCGTGGGCCGATGGCATGCGACGGTTGAAGGTCCGCTCGAACGCCGATGTCCCGCGTGACGCCAAGCAGGCGCGCGGCTTTGGCGCCGAGGGCATCGGGCTGTGCCGCACCGAGCACATGTTCTTCGCCGAGGACCGCCTGGCGTGGGTCGTCCAGATGATCATGTCCGCACCGGAAGTGAAGATGCTGCGCGAGAAGCTCGCGCGGCTCGAAGGTGACCTCGAGGGTCTGGGGCCGAACAGCGCGAAGGAGCTGAAGAAGGAAATCGCGGAGATGAAGGGGCGGCTCGCGGGGCCGGCGAAGTTGTATGCGCAGGCGCTGGCGAAGTTGCTGCCGCTGCAGCGCGCCGACTTCAAGGGGTTGTTCGAGGCGATGGACGGCCATCCGGTGACCATCCGCACGCTCGATCCGCCGCTGCACGAGTTCCTGCCGAAGCGTGAAGACCTGATGGTCGACATCGTGCGTCTGCAGCGCGCCACGCTCAAGCAGAAGAAGGAAATGGCCGCCAAGTACCGGCTGACGGTGGCGAAGCTCAAGAAGGGTATGCCGGAGATCCTGCAGCGCGTCGAAGAGCTGCACGAGTTCAACCCGATGCTCGGGCACCGCGGCTGCCGTCTCGGCATCACCTATCCTGAGATCACCGAGATGCAGGCGCGCGCCATTTTCGAAGCCGCCGCCGCGTGCGCCAAGAAGGGCATCAAGGTGATCCCCGAGGTGATGATCCCGCTCGTCGGTCACGTCAACGAGCTCAAGGACCAGGCCACCACGGTGCGCCGAATCGCCGAGGAAGTCCTGACCAAGGCGGGCGTAAAGGTCGAGTACCTGGTCGGCACCATGATCGAAGTGCCGCGCGCCGCGATCACTGCGGACCAGATCGCCGCCGAAGCTGAATTCTTCTCGTTTGGCACCAACGACCTGACCCAGCTGACGTTCGGCTACTCACGCGACGATGCGGGCAAGTTCCTGCCCGAGTACGTCAACCGCAAGATCTTGGCCCAAGATCCATTCGTCTCGATCGACCAGGAAGGCGTGGGCGCGTTGGTCGAGTGGGCCGTCAAGCGCGGCCGCACGCAGCGCCCGAAGCTCAAGGTTGGCATCTGCGGCGAGCACGGTGGCGACCCGAGCAGCGTCGAGTTCTGCCACCACGCCGACCTCGACTACGTCTCGTGCTCACCGTTCCGCGTGCCGATCGCGCGGTTGGCGGCGGCGCAGGCGGCGGTGAGGGGCAAGGCGCAGGGGAGCGACCAGCGGTAGAAGCGCTCCTACGGATCCTTGCACGGCAGCAGGCGCATCGCGAGGGCCTCCCGGCAGTCGGGGGGGGGGCCCTCGGTGCATGCCGCTGGCTGCGCCGGCCGTCGCGCGATAGTGCCACCAATCCTGCGGACAGAGCCAGCCCAACCGGCCTCGCCCGTGTCCATGGCGATGACCTATTCTTGGATCCGTGACCATGACACGCTGACGAATTTCTACGAAGCCACCCTCCTCGCGATGGCGAGTGCTCTTGGGGCTCTTGTTCGCGGGCTCGCTTTTCTGGTGGCTGACGTACCTTCATCGCTTGTCAGCCTCACCGTTGGCCGAGAGCCTCAACGCCGATGCGCGGGTGTATTGGGATTGGGCGGGTTGGCTCATGCACCGCTCACCGGTCGGGTCCCAGCCGTTCTTTCTCGGCCCCTTGTATCCCTACGTCCTCGCTCTCATGCGCGCAGTCACCGGCGACTCGATGCCTGCGGTGCTCGCCATCGAGGCGGTGTGGGGAGCCGCCACGGTGATCCTGTTGGCGGACACCGTCCGGCGCATCGCGGGGTGGCGGATCGGGATCATCATTGGCGTCCTGCTGGGCGCCAACGAAATGATGGTGTTCTTTGATGGACTGATTCTCTCCGAATCACTCCTGCTGTTCCTCGGCGCTCTGTTGGTGTGGTGGATCGCGTGGTTCGATTGGACCCAGCCGCCACGTTACGCCTTCGCCGGGATCGGATGTCTTGTTGGATTGCTCGCGGCTGGCCGAGCGACGGGCCTGCTGCTGATGGTTCCCTGCCTGCTTGGCATTCTGCCGCTGCGGTGGCCCCTCGGTCGCGCGTCATGGCTTGGGTCGCTCACGGCGCTCGCAGCTTGCGCGATCGTGATCCTGCCGATCGCCGTGCGGAACTATGTCGTGGGAGGGGAGTTGATCCCCATCACCTACAACGCGGGCTACAATCTCTACGTCGGCAACAATCCCGATGCGAACGGGGCATCCGTGTCCATCGTTGGCGTCACCAGCCTGAGCACGAGCGGCAGGATCCCGGAAGACGGAAGCGAAATCGATGGGCGCGACTACCTGCGGCGAACGGGCAACCTGAGCCTGTCGCCCCTCGCAAGCTCGCGGTACTGGTCGGACGCTGCCTGGCGATACATCGCCGCCCATCGGTTCGAAACCCTGCGCCTCATGCTCACCAAGCTGGGAATGCTCTGGAACCGTCGCGAATATTCCCAGATCGAACGCGTGCAGGAATATCGCGAGTGGGCTGGCCCCGTCGGGCTGTCATGGCTGGGTTCGTTTGCCTTGCTCGGGCTGCTTTCAATCGCGGGCGTGTAGTTCGCGGGACGGTATGGCCCGACGGGGAACGTTGTCCGGGGGATCGCGATCACACAGACGCTGGCGTTGCTGCCGTTCTTCGTCACCGACCGGTACCGCATCCATCTGGTGCCCGCGGTCGCGGTTCTCGCCGGGATCGCACTGGCTGAGTCTGTCAGGCAATTCCGGCTGGGGCGCTATGTGCCCATCTCCCTCGCCCTCATTGGCGGGACGGCGATGGTCTTATTCCTTCCCCGCAAGCAGATCCGAGAGGTCTCGCGTGGGTCGGCACCGTCGATCGCGGCGAGCGCTTCCTGCAGTCCGGCCGTGTCGATCTGGCAGAGAGGGAATTCCAGCGAGCGACGACCGAAGCGAGTCACGGCAACATCGATGTGGGGAGCAGGGTAGGAACCGAAGTAACCACCGCCCGGCTTCAGCAGGGACAGGCGGAGTGTTTGCGGCGGGCGGGGCACGACCGCGACGCGCTCTCGCTGCTGGTACGGACGGCAACCGCCTCGCCGACCTACGAGCCCGCCTTGCTGGCGCTCGCGGACGCATTCGCACGCGCTGGGCATGGACGCGCGTCTGATTCCGTGCTGACGCTACTGGAGGGATTCTCCAGCGGGCGAGGGCTCGCGTTTCAGTGCCGCGGCCTACGTGCCGCTCGCGAGGGACGCCTCGAGGAAGCCGAACGCCAATTCCTCGCCGCGACGAAGGAGTTCCCCGATTTGTGGGATGCCTGGAGTGACCTCGTGAAGATCGAACTCCAACTCGGTCACCGCGAGGACGCGGCAGTGTCGTTGGGGCAGGCCCAATTGGCGGGGATGCCGAAGGTCTCGCTCAGGGCGCACCAAGCGCTGCTCGCGGCCGTTAATGGAGACGCTGCACAGGCGCGCCGCGACCTTGAACAAGTGCCCGCGAGTGCGATAAAAGCGGATCCCCGGATCGCGGAAATCGTGAATGCCGCAAATGGGGTGCTCGCGGGGGCGCGATAGCGGCCAAGGCTGGGGCCGAGGGTTCGATCGAACGGGACGCCTAGAGCGGTACGACGGCGCCCGGATCCAAGCATCTATTGACTAAGGATGCTCAGTGGGCGACAATTACCCGAGGAGGAGCCCCCGATGGTTAACTTGAACGTTTCGCTCACGGAAGCCCAGCGTGACTGGATCGAGGCTCAGGTGAAGGGTGGCCGCTATGGAAATCTCTCCGAGTACGTTCGGGATCTCATCCGCGCCGATCAGGCCAAGGCTGCCGATCGCCGTCTCGAGGAGCTGCTCCTCGAAGGACTCAACAGCGGGGAGCCAATTGAGGTCACCCCTGAGTTCTGGGAGCAGAAACGCCGGGACCTGGTGGCGCGAGTCGAAAAAGTGAGGAAGCAAAAGAAAAAGGCCTCGTGACCCAAAAGCTCGTCCTCAGGCCCCAAGCCGTCATTGATCTGGATGATCAGGCGCTCTACATCGCCTTGGACAGCGTCGAGGGCGGGCTGCGGTTCTATATCGCCGCGCACGCCGCCTACGCACGGCTGCTTGGCATGCCGGAGCTGGGCGCGCGGCGCAAGCTCGAAAACCCGGATCTCGCGGGACTTCGCATGTGGCCTATCCCCGACTTCCCCAATCATCTGATCTTCTACCGTCCGACTGACGCCGGCGTCGAGATCGTGCGCGTGCTGCATGGGTCGCGGGATATTCCAAAGATTCTAGAAAAGTAGAGCGCCCGCAAGATCGTCACCACGAGATCAAACAGCGGATAGCAACATCGATGTCACCGTTGGCCCGGGCGACCACGCATGCTCAGGCGATTCGGGGTGGTCAAAGCCCCCGCGCCGCAGCTCCCGCGATATCTGCGCGTGTAGCGATCGTCGCGCGCCCCCGCACGGCGCCGTTCACTCCGCGGTTCGCGCGAGCCAGTGTCACTCGCGCCTGCTGCGTCCCTGGCGGCGCGAGCACCACATCGGGGCGTGGGCCGCGCAGGAGCGGTGCCTTGAGCTCACCCGCCACCTGAGTGCCGGGAGGAAGCACGAGTTCTGTCCACACGGGGACGGCGGTCCAGCGCCAATGCGCCCCCTCGTCGGTGCGTTCGAATGCGAGCGAAATCGTTCCCCAGCGCGTCGGTGCTCCATCGACGCGGGCGTTATGCCACCAGTGCGGCCGGGCACCTTCGGTCAGGCAGAGTCGCGGACCGCTGTCGTCGATGAGGCTGTTGCGTACCAGTTGGAGCAACGCGGCGGAGGAACGCAGGCTGGGCGGAGGCGGTGTCGCGAGATCTTCGGCGGGCGCGAACATGGTGTTGCCGGCGCCGCAGGCGTTGCGCCACCACAACAATTCGGTGAGTGCCGAGTCGGCTTCGGCGCGGCGGCCGGTACGCAGTGCGGAGAGTCCGGGCTCGCCGTCCTCCACGGCGCGCGCCATCGCGGCGCTGGCGGCGAATGTTGGTTGCAGCCAATCGAGTGTGCGGCCGCTGTTGCCGGCGGCTTCCACGTAGCCGTGCGCTTCGAGCGCAGAAAGTGCGCGCAGGTGATCGGTGGAATTGGCGCCGCGCCCCGCGAACGGTGCGCTCAGCGCCGACCAATGTCCTTCGCGCCGCTCGCGGCCCGACAGCAGCACAACACGCGCGGCGCGCACGGCGCCCTCGACCTCGGGATCGTCGAGCCGCAGCCGCGTGCCATGCGACAGTTCGAGCGTCCACCAGTCGCGCGCCATGCGTGCGCGCGTCTCGTGCGGGACACGCGCCCAGTCGGCAAGCATGGAGCCAGCGACGGGGTGTGAAGTCACGACGAAGCGCACGGCACTGGATTGCCCAGGCTCAAGCGTTAACTCACGGTGGACCCGGCGTCCCTGCACTGGAGCATCGCTCCAACCGATCGCGCTGTCCGCATCTGCGTTCCACCATCCGCACGCGGGCAGCCTCGCGGGTGCATCGGCGTCCGCAATCGCGCCATTCGCGCGAGCCCGCGCGAACGCCACGCCCAGCGTCGCCCGTGCGACGCGTGCGCCATCGTTGTGGGCCGTCGCGCACACGCTGACGACGAGCGGCACATCCACATACTGGTCATCCTGAAAAGAAGGCATGTGGCCACGGGCCAACGCGCCGCGCCACTCTGCGATCAAGCTCTGCGGAACAGGCAGCGCCACCGCCTCGAATTCCCAACGCACTCCGCCCGCATGTTCCGTCCAGTGCGCGACGGGCATCCAGCGGTCCTCGTAGGCGATGCGCCGGGGCGAGCTCGCGGGCTGTCCGTCGGCGCCGGCCGCGACATCGACACGCCACACGCCGTTGCCCAGATTGCCGTCCGAGTCGACGAAATAGGCGCGCGTGGCGCCTGGCCACAGGAGTGCGGCCGAAGGCGAGGCGAAGGCATCGGCGACGCTGTCGGGCTCCCACGCCTTAGGCGGGGGAGTCCCAGCCAGCGACGTCGGCCTGAGCGCCAGCAGGGCGATCAGCAGCAGGGCAAGGAGGGGATGGAGCATGCACTAAGCGTTATCGACCGGATCGCCGGAATTCTGTGTCCCGATTCCGTGTGGCCCGCGCCTGTAAGCCATTGTCCGCGTTTGCCGGAGCGCCTCTGGACCCTCGAGCCGCAAGGGCTGTATCGTCACCCGTTCACGCACCGGGAGGGGACCTTGTTCATCGAGGAGCATCTTCAAGAGCTGCGCCGCGACGGCTTCACGCCCGCGGCGTTCGCGCGTTACCTCCGGCGGGTCGCCCTCGTGCTTCGCGAAAACCTCGATGCCAACCCGGGCGGCGTGCGCGCCGTGTGGAGCGTGGCGCTCGCGTTCTTCGCGGCGGCGTTCATCGCCTGCGCCGCGGTCGCGCTCAAGATCGAACGCCCTCTCGCCTACGAACTGTTGCTGTGGACCTCGGTGTGGGTCCTGCTCGCGTTCACGGCGGTCACCGCGGGGATCTCGCTGCTGCGTGACAAGCAGGGCTATCGCCTCGCCTCGCTCAACGCGCCGTTGGTGCTGACACTCGCGCGCATTGTGCTGGTGCCCGGCATCGCGCTGCTGTTGATGGACCACCACTACGCGCTGGCGCTTGGGGTCTACGTGTTCGCCTCGCTCACCGATGTCGCCGACGGCTGGATCGCGCGGCGCTGGAACCAGGTCACCGAACTCGGCACGGTACTCGATCCGCTGGTCGACATCGTGTTCAATTTCGCGCTGTTCGCGGGGCTCGTGCTCGCGGGGTTGCTGCCGGCGTGGGTGTTCGTGGCTGCCGCACTGCGTTGCGCCATTCTGGTTCTCGGCGGCGCTTACCTCTACATCTTCGTGGGGCCGGTGAAAATTCACCCCACTACGCTCGGGCGCTTGATGGGGGTGGTGACCGCGGCGCTCGTCGGGCTGCTCGCGGTGCTTCATCTGTCGGGCGGCCATCTCGCCGAACGGTTGTTGCCGCTGACGGCGAGCGCCCTCGGCGTGCTGCTGTCGGGCGGCGTGCTGCATGTGCTTGCGCTCGGCTGGTACAACCTGCGCAAGCTGCGCGGCACCTTGAACGAGCAGGGCCGCGTCGTCGGCGATGTGCGCTGGGGCAAGCAGTGAGCGTCGTGAATGAGCTCGATCTCGCCGCACTCGAAGGCGACCTGTCGCAATTCGTCGCCACCGATGTGCTCCAGTTCCTGCGGTTGGCGGGGGCCTCGGGACAGCTCGAGTGCGAGCGCGGCGGCGAACGTATCGTCGTCGGTTTCGCCAGTGGCCGTCCGTTGTGGGCGAGCACGAGCGGCCGCGCGGTGCGCATCGGCGACGTGCTCGTGCATCGCGGCTGGGTGGACGCCGGGCTCATCGAGGACGTGCTCGCGTTGCAGCGCGAGGGTGAGGCGGGCCGCCGTGTCGGTGAGTTGCTGCGTGAGACGGGCGTCGAAGGCGCGCATGTAAGTGCGGCGGTCAGTGAAGTGTTCCGCCGGTTGGTGTGCCTGTTGTCGCTGTGGCCGGACGGTCACTTCCGCTTCATCGCGGGTGCCGCGGCGGGCGATGAGGACTCCGATCTCGACCTCGAGCTCGACCGCGTGTTGCTCGAGAGCCTTCACCAGGCCGATCTCGCCCAGGGCATGGCGTGAGCCTGCACCTGGCGCCCAACACGCCGTGGTTGCTGCTGGGGCTGGTCGCCGTCGCCATGCTGGCGCTCGGCGTGTGGGCCTACCGGTTCGCGATCCCGCCGCTTCCCGCCGCCGCGCGACGCTTGCTGCCATTGCTGCGCGGCATCGGCCTCGCGCTGCTCGTGTTGTTGCTCGCGCAGCCCGTGCTCGAACGACTGTTGGGCGGGGGCTCGAACCTGCTCGTGCTGATGGACCGCTCGCTCAGCATGCAGCTCCCCGTGGCACCCGGCGGCGGCTCGCGCGCGGCGGCCGCGGAGCGTGCGGTCGCCGAGTTGGCGAAGACGTGGCGCGGCCGCGGGCGGATCATCACTGTTCCGTTCGCCGAACGCGTGGCCGCCGATTCGCTGCAGACGGGTAACCCCGCGCTGACCGCGATCGGCGATGCGCTCGCGGGATTGAGCGATGCGCCGCAGGCCGAGGCGATCGGCGGCGTCGTGCTCGTCAGCGATGGCGCCAACAATGCGGGCCGCGATCCGGTCGCGGCCGCACTCGCGCTCGGGCTGCCGGTGCACACGCTGCGCGCGGGTGCGACAGGCGTGCGCGATCGCGCCATCACCGACATTGAGTCGCCGGCGGGAGCGCAGGCCGGACGTAGGGTGCCGGTGCGCGTGCACGTCGTCACGCAGGAGCCGCGCGGCGTCCCACTCGTCGTCGTGCTGAACGAGGGCACGCGTGAACTTGCGCGCACGACGGTCATTGCACCCGGCCCCGGCGCCGAGGCCGTCGCCGAATTGCACGCCACGCCGCTCAAGCCCGGGCTCGCGCTGTGGTCGGCGCGCGTCGATTCCACGCAGGGCGAGCTGACGACGCGCAACAACACGCGCGAGGTCGCCTTCCCGGTCGCACCCGGGCGTCTGCGCGTGGTGCTGGTGACGACGGCGCTCAACTGGGACTTCACCTTCTTCCGTCGCTCGCTCGTGGCGGACTCGAGCCTCGAGCTGCGCTCCTATGTGCGCGAGCCTTCGGGCTGGCGGCATCCCGATGGCACGCGCGGTGGAGCGCCGGGTGCGGCCGAATTGGGTGGCGTCGCGGTCGTGGTGCTCGACGGCGTGTCGTCCGCGGAGATCGGCGCGGCCTTCGATGCCGCACTCGTGCGCGTGATGGAGCAGGGTGGCGGCGTGCTGGTGATGGGCGGCGCCTCGCCGGGTGTGGCGCGACTGCGCGGCAGCCGCTTCGGCGCGTTGCTCGGTGTGCAGGTCAACGCCATCGTCCCCGCGCGCGCCGTGAACCCCGCGCCGGCGGCCGAGGCGCGCGACCTGGTGATGTGGGACGACGATCCGGCCCGCGGCGAACGCGCCTGGCGCGAAGCGGCGCCGCTGGCGGACGTGATGCCATTGTCGACCGGCGGCGGTGATCGCGTGTTGGTCGCCGGCAGCAATGGCTCACCGCTGTTCGTGGCGCGTCGCGGCGGACGCGGGCAGGCGCTGCTTGTGAACGGCTCAGGCACCTGGCGCTGGTCGCTCGCGGATGGCGATGATTTGACGGCAGAGCGCGCGCGCCGTTTGTGGCGTGGGCTCGTCCACTGGCTCGCCGAACCGGTGCAGGCGGAGCCGCTGCGTGTACGGCCCGAGCGTTGGCTCACCGCAGGCGGAGAAGTGGTGCGTCTGCTGGCGACGCTGCAGGACGACCAGTTCCGTCCCGTGGCACAGGCGGAGGTCAATGCCAATATCACGGGAGCCGACGGACGCACGCAGCGCGCGCACTTTGTCGCGGGTCAAGCGGGCAGCTACACCGCGACCTTGGATCGCATGGCGCCCGGCCGCTACCGCGTCGAGGCCACGGCGTCGAAGGCGACACGCTCGCTGGGACGCTCGACGACCGAGTTCGCGGTGGACCGTTGGAGCCTCGAGGAGGCGCGCGCGCTGCCTGACAGCGCGACACTCGCCGCGATCTCGCAGGCGACGGGAGGCCATGCCGGCAGCGCGGATGAAGCCGCGTCATGGGCGCATGGGTTGAGGACGCAGAAGGCGGTGCGCGGCCGCACGACGGCATTGCGGTTGTGGGAATCACCATGGATCTTCGGGCTGATTGTCGGCCTGTTCAGCATCGAGTGGATCTGGCGGAGACGACGCGGGTTGCCCTGATCGAGAGGTGAGCGCGGGTTGAGCGTCGCGAGTACCGGCGCGTGCCCCGCGTGGGACCTCGCCGCCCGGCTTGGCGCGCCGCCCGGCTTGGCGCGCCGCTCGCATAGCCGCGCGGTGTACGCGCCCCCCGCGCTGCCGCCGACCCGCCCCTAGAAGGAGCCTCGCATGCACTGCGCGCTACCGCTGTCGCTTAGCCTCGTGCTCGCCGCCTGTCCGGTCGCCGACCGCGCCACTGTCAACGAGGTGTACTACGACGCCACCGGTGATGACTCCGGCAGCGAATTCGTCGAGTTGTTCAATCCCACTTCACACCCGGTGCTGCTCGCAGGCGCCCGGCTCGAAGCAGGCGATGGCGCCGGGGCGAATCGCTGGACGTTGCGCTGGACCGCGCCTGCGGGCGTGACGCTGGAAAGCGGTGCGCGCTATGTCATCGGCGGCGCGCTGGTTTCACCACGGCCCGACACGCTGATCGAGCTCGCGCTGCAGAACGGTCCCGACGCCGTGCGCCTCGTGTGGCCCGATGGCGTGACCGAAGTGGTCGGCTATGGCGCCCTCTCGTCCCCTGAGTACTACTGCGGTGAGCCGGCCGTCGACGTGCCCTCGGGGCAATCGCTCGCGCGAATTCCCGACAACGCGATGAGCGGCGACAACTCGCGCGACTTCCAACCGCGAGCGCCGGGCCCCGGAAGCGCGAACCTGTTGGCGCGCCACGTCGCGTGGATTCCCGGCAGCATGGCGCTGTCGCCGCCACAACCCGAGCCCGCCGCCCAAGTGCGGCTCACGGGGCGCGTGGTCAACGCGGGCACCGAGCCTGTGAGTGCGGGTGCGCTCGCGATTCGGGCGTTGCTGGCGCGCGAAGCGGGCGATGAGCCGCGCGCGGATCGGGTGGTCGCGGGTGGGCTCGCACCGGGCGAGACGCTCGCCGTCGAGATCGACGCATTGGCGCCCGAGGCGGGCGTCCACACCTGGGTTCTGACCGCGCAGCTCGAGGGCGAAGAGTCGCCGCCGGGCACGCGCGACTCGTTGCGCGCGCGCACGGGACTCGGGCTGCTTGAGCTTACGGAGATCCAGTTCCATCCCACTCACGATGAAGGCGAGTGGATCGAGCTGCGCAATCGCTCCCGGGAGTCCGTGGCGTTGAGCGGTTGGACCTTGCGCGACCGCTCGGGCACGCGCGGCATCGCGCGCACGACACTCGAGCTGGCGCCCGAGAGCCTCGCGGTGCTGGTGCAGCATCGCGACCTGATGATCGCCGCGTTCCCGGTACTCGACACCTCACGCGTGGTCACGCTGTCGCCGTGGCCCAGTCTCAACAACAGCGATGACTCGGGCGGCATCGCCGATGCCGTTGAGCTCAGCGATACCGAAGCGCTGCCCGCCGATCATGCCGCCTACTCCGCCGCGGGTGTTCCCTCCGGCGTCCCGCTCGATCGTGGCAGCGGCGACAAATGGCGCGCCGCGCTCGATCCGCTGGGGACGCCGCTCGCGTCGCCGCTGAAGCCGCGCAGCATCTCCGGCAGCTTCGCGCTGTTGGCGCCGCGATTGCGCGCGGGCACTGCCTCGACGCGCGTCGCCTGGGCGCTGCCATGGAGCGAAGCCCGCATTCGCATCGACGCCTACGACTTGATGGGCGATCGCGTCGCGGCACTGCTCGGGGACACCGAGGTGGCGGGGCATGGTGAGCGCGATCTCGCCACCGCTGCGTTGGGCGCGGGTTTCTACGTGCTGGCGTTCGAGGCGCGTCCGCAGGCCGGCTCCGGGGGCGTGACGGCGACGAGCACGCTGCGCATCGAAGGGTACGCGCCGTGACGCGGCGCATGCTGTTCTGCGCCGCACTGCTCGCCCTCGCGAACGCGATCGCCAACGCGCAGGACTTCTCGCCCGCCGAACCCGCGGGCCCCGCGCTGAGCGCCGCGGGCCTGCTCGATCGCGGTCTGCCCGGCGATGGTCGCAGTCAACTCGAGGCCACCACCACGAGCTGGCTCGGAGTTCCAGGGCTGGTCACACGCGCGTTGTGCGTGGACGTGCGGATTCGCACCGTGACCCTCGCGGCGGGCTGGGCGCTCACTGGCGAGCCGCCCGCGGGGTGGATGGCGGCGGGACTCGCGGCCGGTGCGGTGAGCGAATGGGGTGGCGTGGCAGTGCGCGGGGTCGCGCGGCGCGACAACGATCCGCTGACCTCGCGTGAGGAAACGCAGGGCGCCGAGTTGGGTGGTGGCGCGTGGTTGAGCGCGGGCCCCGGAGTGCGCGTATGGGCGCGCGCGCCGCAACTCGCCACGTTCGGCGCCGAACCGCCGTTGGCGCGCGCGTTGTCGGTGGGCGTCTCGGCGGAGCGCGACGGGCTCGCCGCATGGTTCGAACGCGAGGCCCCGGCACAGCGCAGCCAGGACTCCGGCACGCATACCGCGGGCGTCGAGTTGTCGCTGGCACGCGGGAGCGTATGGGTCGAGGGGCGCGGGCATCCATTGCGCGCGGGCTTAGGCATCTCACTCGGCGTCATCGCCGTGCGCGCGATGGGCCATCCGCGGCTCGGCGACACGGTGACGCTGTCGTTGCGACTGTCGCCGCCGCCGCATCGGGAGCACGGGTGATGCGTGCGAT
>JANLOX010000179.1:0-33649 GCA_031366795.1 Candidatus Eiseniibacteriota bacterium
TTCCGATCCACTGCACCGCGATCGCGACAGCGATCGTGACCGCGGCCTGCGCTCCACCGATCTCGAAATGCAGCGCCGTCAGCCCGTAGGCCAGCAGCGAGGACAGCGCCGCGATCTGGTAATTCCTCGGATCGGCCGGTAGCCGTTGAGCGACCGAGCGAGCCTTCTGCTGTAGTGCCAGGACAAGATTCATGCGGTGTGTACGCGGGGACCTCCGGTTCTATTCCATCGCAACCGGCAGCGTGTGTGTGACGCGGGTGGGACAGCGCAATCGGCGTGCCGATGCGCGACCGCGCCGGCTGATGTGGCAGCCCGGCTATTCAAGTGATGGCGCGGCGTGGGTTTGGCGCTATCGATGACGCCCCGGACTCGCGCCCGAAATACGAAGCGGGTGCCACCTCCCGCTGTGAAGGTGGCACCCGCGTGGGTGACAGCGAAACACCCGTGACTATTGCGGCAGCGCGTCCACGTCGCCTGCCACGATCACGCTGGCGGACTTTGGCGCGAGGTGTGCGTGCATGGCTTGCAGCACCTGTTCTCGCGTCACGGAGCGCATGCGCCGCGGATACGCATCCAGGTACGCGGGGCCGAATCCGAACCTCTCGGCGATGAGCAGCGCATTCGCGATCCCGGCATTGGTGGCGAGCTGCACCTGGTAGTTGCCGGCGAAGAAGCTCTTCTGTGCTTCGACTTCCTCGGCGGTGGGGCCGTTCGCAGCGTATTCGTCCATCACCTCGCGCGCCGACTTCATCGCCTTTGCCAGGTTTTGCGGCGCGAGCTTGATGTCGGTGATCCAGATGCCATCGAGATCGTCGGTCAACTGGTAGCGCGACCACATCGTGTAGGACAGCCCCTCGGTGTCGCGGATGCGCTTGCCCAGCCGCGCGGTGAGGGCGCTCTGTCCCAGCACGGCGTTGGCAATCAACGCGGCGTCGAAGTCGGGATCGGTGCGGCGAATCCGGCTCGCGTGGCTGTAGGTGAGATCGAGATTCGCCTTGCCCTTCATGGTGATCAACTCGCGCTGCGGCGCCACCAGTGCTACGCGCTCGGCGGAGTAGCTGGGCTGCTGGCCCTTCGGCAGGCCGCCCAGCAACTGCTCTACTTTCGCGATGGTCTCCGCCGGTTTCACGTCGCCGACAATGGCGATGACCATGCCGGCACCGACATAGCGGTCGTGATGGAACGCGCGCAAGTCGGCGAGGCTCGCGCCCTCGATGCTCGCGAGCATCTCGTTTTTGGTGGCGGCACGATAGGGATGGCCCTGCGGGAAGACGAGTTGCGTCGCCCGGTCGATCGCGCGCTGCTGTGTATTGTCGTAGGCGCGCAACACGCCCGCGCGCAGCTCGAGCTTGGCCTTCGCCAACTCGGAGTCGGGGAAGGCGGGGTTCGTGAGTTCGTCCGCGAGTGTTTCGAGCAACAGGTTCAAGTCGCGTGACATCCCGGCGCCGGTCAGCGTCGCATGGTTGGGCCCGTTGTCGATGCTGAGCTGTGCGCCCACGCCATCCAGCCGTGTGGCGATCGCGCGTTTGTCTGCCGTGCGCGTGCCGCGATTGAGCATGGTCGCGGTGAGCCCCGGGATCGCGGGCTTGCCCGCGGGAGCCGCCATGCGGCCGGCGCGCACCAATCCCTGGATCGCGACCGTCGGTAGCGCGTGGTTCTCGATAACATCAACGATGATGCCGTTCGCCAGCACGCGGTGCGTCGTGCGCTGCGCGAAGGTGGGACCGGTGAGGGCGCGCGGGGCCGGGAGCATGGACGGCGCGTGACGGGTGACCGGAACGCGCGGCTTGCTCGCTGTCGCCACGGCCGGCTTGGCCGCGGTGCTTGCCGCAGCGGCGTCGGGGGCGGGTTTCGCGGCGTCGGCACTCGCGCGCTCGTCCGCGGTCTGCGGCACGAACCATCCGACCGTCGCGTGGTCCGGCACGAAGTACTTCGCCGCCACGCGCTGCACATCGGCTGCGGTCACATGGTGAATGGCATCGACGTAGCCCACGAACCACTTCCAGTTCGCCGAGGCCACGGCATCCCCTAGGCTCGAGGCGAATTCATAGGTCCCGTCACGCCCACGGATGACCGAGACTTCGATCTGGCTTACGGCGCGGCGCATTTCGGCATCGGTGACGCCGTTGGTGCCAACTTTGGCCAGCACCTCCTTGATAGCGTCCTCGACGCGCTGGTGCGCGACGCCAGGCGCCACGGTCGCCTCGACGGTGAAGGGATAGGGGTCGCGCAGCGTGAAGCTCGAGGCGGACACGTTGGTGGCGATCTGCTTCTCGACCAACGCCTGGTGGAGCCGTGAGTTGACGCCGAATCCGACAATGGCCTGCAGCACGTCGAGCACGATGAAGTCCGGATCGAGCGAGCCGGGGCGCAAGTACGCGAGTTTGACGAGGCCCACCTGCCCGGGCCGCCGCACGATGACGCGGCGCTCGCCTTCCTGCGGCGGCTCCTGCGTGATCACCTGCGGAATCGGCGCCTTCGAATGCGGGAACGCCCCGAACTCGCGCGCGAACATCGTGAGTGCTTCGGTCGTGTCGAAGTCGCCGACGAGAATCGCCGTCGCATTGTCGGGATGGAAGAACTGCTCGTAGTGCTCGCGCAACTTGGCGGTGGTCACCCCCTCGATGTCCGAGCGATAACCGATCGTCGACCAGTGATAGGGGTGGGCCACGATCGCCGCGCCGATCACCGCTTTGTCGAGCGCCTCGGACGGGTCGTTCTCGCCGATCTCGTATTCATTGCGCACGACACTCATTTCGGGCTGGCGCTCGGAATCGAGCAGCAGCGCGCGGCCGAGGCGGTCCGCTTCGATCTTCATCGCCAGCTCGACACGGTCCGAAGGCAAGGTCGAGTAGCCAGTCATGCGATCGAACCACGTGGTCATGTTCGAGGAGCCGAAGTCTGCGCCAGCTTCCGAGAGCACTTCCTGGAACGTCGGCAGGCCATTCGCCTTGCCGAAGTTCTTGGTGCTCTTGTTGAAGAGCAGGTGCTCGAGTAGGTGCGCCGAGCCGGTGTTGCCCGGCGCCTCATTGCGCGAGCCGACGTGGTAGACCACTTCGAACGTGATGACCGGTGCGGTGTGGTTCGGCGACAGCAGGATGCTCATGCCGTTGGAGCGCAGCCGATATTCGGTGATGGAGCCGTGCGTCTCGAGTTGTTCGATGCCAGCGGGCAGGGCTGTTGCGTGCGGAGTCGCGGTCGCGCGTGGTTTCGTGCTCGCGTGGGGCGTCGCGGTCGCCGCATGTGACGACGGCACGCCCGCCGGAGCGAGTAGCAGTGCGACGAACAAGCCAAGCGGAACTGCGATCCGACGAAGCATCGAATGTCCTTTCATGGCGCGTAAGGGAATGGGGTGCGAATTCTTCTAGGCTAACGCGTCTCAAGCTCGCGCGCATGCGCCGTCCCGACCAGCGCCGGGCAGGGCGGGACGAGTGCTACAATGCCGCCCACGCAGCCTCACTTCGCGCAAACGCTGGAGGACCCGCAGTCATGTCCATCTCCCCGCCCGAAGACGAAGCCGTCCCGGCGCCGCTGTGGAAGCCGCTCACCCCGAACCAGCGGCGCGTGCTGGGCGTCATGATCGAGAAGGCGAAAACGACGCCTGCGGCCTACCCCATGACGATCAATGCGATTGTGGTGGGTGCGAACCAGAAGAACAATCGCGAGCCGGTGACGAACCTCGAGGACATCGATGTCGAGCGTTGTATCGAGGAGTTGGGGGAACTGAAGGTCGTGACGGAGTCCCCGCTCGCGAGTCGTGCGGTGAAGTACCTGCATCACGCCTACCAGTGGCTCAAGGTCGACCGCGCCGAACTCGCGGTGATGACCGAGTTGCTGCTGCGCGGGGAGCAAACGCTGGGCGACCTGCGCGCGCGCGCAGCCAGGATGGAACCGGTCGACGATGTCGTAGCGCTCAAAGCGATCGTCGATCGCCTGCTCGCGCGGGGACTGATGATTGAGCTGACGCCACCCGGTCGCGGCCAGATCGTCAGCCACAACCTGTATCGCGAACCCGAGCTTGCGGCATTGCGCGCGCGGTACAGTGGGCATGCGGCGCCGGCTTTGCGCGATGAATCGCCGCCGCCCTATCTGGCCGGTGCCAATCCGGAACGTGAAGCCCGGTGGCACCCCTCCGCGAGTGCGACCGGCGCGACGCTTGAGCAGTTCGCGGCGCTCGCCGCGGAAGTCGCGGGGCTGCGCGAAGAAGTGGCGCGCTTGCGCGAGCAGGTGGCGACACTCGAGACGCGGCTCGGCGAGTCCGCGCGTTGAGCGAGGAGCGTCGCGTGAGTCCCGGGCGCCGCGCGCTGGGCTAACGCGCCGTTGGCGCCGCGGACGCCGGGCGCGCGTCAACCGAGGGGCCGCGTTCTGCTGCCGCGGCGAGCGACGCCAGCATGCGCGCGAAGATGAGCCGGTGGATCGGGTAGAGCGCGTACCAGTAGAGCAGGCCGCCCAACCCCACGGGATCGAACATCGCAGTCTGGCGAAGTGTCGCGCCACCCGGCCGCGGCACGACCTCGAATTCCAGCCATGCGCGCCCGGGTACTTTCATCTCCGCCGCGAGTCTCAGCCGGTGTCCCGGTTCCATCGATTCAACACGCCAGAAGTCGACCGCCGCGCCCGGGCGCAATTGCGCCGCGGGAGGGCTGCCGCGCCGCATGCCGACGCCGCCGATCATCAGGTCGATGGCGCCGCGCAGGTGCCACAGCCAGTCGTAGCCATACCATCCATGCGTGCCGCCGATGCGCGTGACCTGCTGGTAGACGCGCTGTGGCGTGGCGGTCACGTCGCACGAGCGGGCATCGAGGATGCGATTGCCGAAGCGCGCGCCGCCCCATTGTTTGGCAGGGCCCGCGGAACACACCGCGTCGAACCAGCGCGTCGCGGCGAATTCGCGATCCTCATTGCGGAGTGCTAAGGCGATGGCCGCGGGCATTCCCATAGGGCGGACATTGAAGACGCGCGAGGAGGAGTCGTCAGTCACCACGGTGGCGGTGGTAATGCTGTCGACGAGCCGGCGCCCGATGCGCGCATACAACGGTGTGACGAGCCCGAGCCATAGGCTCGATAGGCGCGGCGTCAGGAAGGGGACGGGGATCATCATGCGCTTGAGACCGCGTTGGCGGGCGTACTCGCGCATCAATTCGCCGTACGACACGCGGTCCGCGCCGCCGATCTCGAACACGCGCGACTCCGCGAGCGGGATCTCGATCGAGGCCACGAGATATCGCAGTAAGTCGTCGATAGCGATCGGCTGTGTGGGAACGTTGACCCAGCGAGGCGTGATCATGGCGGGGAGCCGCTCGACGAGCGCGCGGATCATCTCGAACGACAGGCTGCCGGATCCCAGAACGATCGAGGTGCGGAGTTCGACCGTCGGGACACCGGATTCACGTAGGATGCGCCCCACCTCATGGCGGCTGCGCAGATGCGCGGACAGCTGCGCGTCCTCGCGGGCGAGACCACCGAGATAGATGATCCGCCTCACGCCCTGTGCCGCGGCGGCAGCGGCGAAGTTGCGCGCGCCGTGTGACTCCTCGGCCTCGAAGTCTGCGCCGGAGCCCATCGCGTGGACCAGGTAGAAGGCGGTGTGGATTCCCCGGAGGGCATGATCCAGACTGGCCCGATCCAACACGTCCCCGGCGACAATGTCTGTCGCCGGGGAAACGCGTCCACTCAAGAACTCCGGACGTCGTGCAAGGCAGCGAACCCGCAGCCCCGCGGATTCGAGCAGGGGGAGCAAGCGGCCCCCGACGTAACCGGATACACCGGTCACGAGTACGGTTGCGGGAGAGAGCTCGCCCTTGGGCAACTTCGCTCCGCCGCTCTCGTCCGGGGCCGGGCTCAGTAGGTGGCCACCCAGCGCCGCTGGATCGCCTTCCAGAACAGGCCCTGGTAAATGGCCGAGACACCGACGAGACCGTAGACCAGCACTCCGATCGCATTCTTGGCGCCGAATCCGCCCGCGCCGCTGATGAAGGCGACGAGGTCAAAGTTGGCGAACGCGACGAGTCCCCAATTGAGTCCACCGACGACCAACAGCACGGCGACCAGCACATCGAGCTTCTTCATGAGGCAATCCTTTCAAGTTGGAATCATCATCGGGCATCACGGCTCTTGCCGCGAGTGCCGACTGGCGAGTTAGTTGTTGACGATGATCTGGGCACCGAGGGCCTGGGTGCCCGCGCCGCCGACGAATCCCTTGGCGAACACCGTATAGATCTTGCCCGCCTGCAGCGTGATGCCTGGCAGCGGCAGCACGACCGTGGAGGTACCCGCGAGTCGCACTTCGAGGTTGTAGGTCCCCGCATCGAGCGGCGTGAATGCCGTGTATCCTTTGAAGGTTTGGTTGGGGAACACCACCGCGCCACCGGTGACCGCGATATCGACGGCCGGCGCGTTGGGCGAGAGGTGCACGAAGCGCACGTGCGCCTTGCCCGTTGCGGGCGTCGCCAGGTTATCCGTCAGCACGAGTGGGGCGATCTTCGACACCGAGTCGGTGGCGAACACGGTGTAGCTGGCGTTGGCGGCAATCGGAAGGTTCGCGTTGATCACCGTGGTGCTGGTGCCCGCGACGTTGACCTTCACGTTGCGCGTTCCCGCCGTGACCGTCAGGTACGCGGTGTTGTTCGGGTAGGCGAGCCCGCTGCCCGCGACTGCGCCATCCACCAGCAGGTCCACCGCCGGGGCGTTCGGCGAGGCATGCACCGTCATGATCCTGCCCTGTGATATGGGCGGCACGGGGTTCTTGTTGTCGTCCTTACAGCTCGTGATGGCAGCGACCGTAAGCAGCGCGGCGGCGGCGACAGCCATGCGTCCAAACTTCGACATGCAGACCTCCTCAGGGTGTGACCGGGGCAGCAGCCACCGGGTCCGGTCAGGAAAGTGGGGTTAGCCATCCGCCCGCGGCCACCCGCGAACGTCACTTCCTGATGACCGGGGAGTTCGTCGGGGTGCATTATTTGAACAGTTAACGAACGGATTTTGAACAGACCTGACATTCAGGCCCGTGAGGGCCTACTTCCGGCGGACGTAGTTGAGATCGAATGTCGTGACCCACGCGACCCCGTCATCCGTGGATTGCTCGCCGAGTTGGCGGACCTGGCCGGGGGCGAGGTTGAAGAACGACATGCGCAGCCGCACCGGTTTGCCCTCGGGCCCCTTTTGCTCAGCCAGATAGACCATCGCGCCGTGCTTGTACTGCCCGTTGGTGTAGTTCGTGAGCGACCCCCTGTCGTCCACCCGATGATCGGCTGCGATGGCATACCGCCAGCGCTGCATAGCCGCATAGCACGCGCCGAGCTGGTACCACGCACGCGGCAGACCGGGGTCGCGCTTCGTGATGGCCTGGTGGGCCCGCAGGGCGGCCGGCCAATCCTGGCGCGCATACAGCGTATCGGCGTTCACGGCAGGGGCGCTGGACGCCGCGGGGGCCGCAGCGCTCGAGTTGAATTCAATGGCGACCAGCAGCGAAACGAACAGTGCAACCGAGGCGAAGCCGCGTGAAGCGCGCATGGATTCTACCTTTCAGCCCGGTCGGCTGGAGCCGTGACCATAGCATGGTGGAAGGACAGGTCACGTCATTCGGCTTGACCCAGCGCAGTAGGAACGTTAGGAATGGCGATCGTATGAACCTCGACCTCCGCAGGCGCGGCCCGCACGTGGTATTGAGCCTTCTGTTGCTCAGTGCGGTGGCCCTGCGTGTGAGCCCGGGGCTCACCCTGCCGATGTACGCGGCGCGGACGGGCATGGAGTGCCGCTCCTGCCACTTCGATTCCAATGGCGGCGGCCCGCGCAATTCGGTGGGTTTCATGTTCGCCAAGCAGCGGCATGACCTCGCGCCCGATCCGGACACCACGTGGGCGCAGCTGCCGGCCACGAATCGCATCGGCGACGCGCTGTTCGTGGGGACCAACACGCGCACGCTGTACCTCTATTCCCGCCACGACGGCAGCAGCAACACCGATGTGTCTTCGTTCTTCCAGATGCAGGGGGCGCTCGACGTCACGCTGCAGCCGCACCCGAATCTCGCGATCGTCATGGTGCGCGACTTCGGCGAGTACTCGGGCGACATCACGCGTGACCTGTACGGGCAGATCCAGGACACGGCCGGCCGTTACGTGCTTCGCGTGGGCAGGATTCGCGGCGTCTTCGGACTGCGACAGGATGACCACACGAGCGGCACGCGGGGTGGATTCCTGAACGCGACATCGGGCGGCACAGGCGGCTTCCTGCCGTATGACCCGCATGCGGTCGAGACCGGCATGGAGGCGGGTTACTACCCGGGCTCGTTCGCCGTATCGGCGTCGCTGCAGAATGGCGGAGGTGCGTTCGTCAATCGCGCGCAGGCGGTGGCAGGCAAGCTGTCCTTGGGCGTGCCGGCCGGCCGTGTTGGCCTGTCGATCTACGATCGCTACGCCACCAGCACACGCCAGCGCGCGACGCGCTGGAGTGGCTATGGGTTGTTCCGTGTTCCCGGTGTCCCAGATCTCACCTTGCTCGGCGAGGCCGGATTTGGCACCGACGATCTGGGCAACGGCTCGCATCAGAATCTCGCGGCAGCCTTCGCCGAGGCCGACTATCGCGTGAATCGCCGCGTGCTGTTGCGCGGCAAGTATGACTTCTCGGACACCTTCCGCAGCCAGCCGGGCAACGCCTCCGAACGCTTCGGGCTCGAGACGGACCTCACGTTGGTGCCCTTCGCCGACCTGAAGCTGGGCGTCAAGCAGCTCGTTCCCGAGCGGACGCCCAACGAATTCCAGGTGCTCGGCATGGTTCATCTCTACTACTGACCATGCCGGCGCGTTCCCGGACAGCGGCGTGCATTCTCCTCCTGATGGCGGGGTTGTTCACCGCAGGCTGCACCGAGAAGCTCAAGGCGCCGCCGAATGCCCCCGGCGGGCCGACCGGGCCGCTGTTTACGCCGGATTCGGTGCAGGTGATCTTCGACAATAATTGTGTCGGCTGCCACAGCGGGGGCGCCGACGCCGCTGCGGGGCAGGACCTGAGTCCCGACAGCTCCTACCAGATAATCGTCGGCCATTTGTCGATCAAGTGCGCGCCGCTCAATCGCATCGAACCGTTCCATCCGGAACGCAGCTGCATGATGGCGCGGATCACGGGACGCGTGACTCCGCGCATGCCGCTCGGGGATCCGGTCGGGCTGTCCGCGGCAGATACCTCCACGATCCACAACTGGATCGTTGCGGGTGCTCCGGGCGTGAATCGCGCGCCCACGCCTTAGCTGCCTTAGCGCGATCACGCCGTAGCGCGTCCTCAGTACTACCGCACGGTCGTGGATGTCAGGATTTGGCGCGCGCCTTCGCGATGCTGTCGTGGGCAGGGAATGTGCGCACGAATGCGATCAACTGCCAGATCTGCGCGGGCTTGAACACCGGCCCCCACGGCGGCATTGCGGCGGACAGCTTGCGGGCCGCGCCGCCCTTGCTGATCACCTGGAACACTTCCTCGTCGTTCTTCGACTTGAACTGCGACGGCTGCGTGAAGTTCCGTGGCTTGGGGTTGAGCGCCGCGGAGTTCGGCCCATCGCCGTGCCCGGTTGCGCCGTGGCAGGGCTGGCAGAATTTCACGAACAGCGCCCGCCCCGCGGCGATCGTGGTGCTGTCGGTTGCGGCCTGCCGTGGAGCCGCGGGTGCTCCCTTGTCCGCGCCGGCCAGGGCGCCGGACTGCAACAGGCATGAAGCAACCACCGCCGCGAGCGCCGCCAGGAATGACCAGCCACGGATGCGCATCATGAACTCCTTGCGGGCAAGAGCCGCGCGGCCGCGCGTTGATCCATCCCATGAACGAGCTGCGGGCCCGATCCGCCGTGATCCTACACCTCACGCCCGATCGACACACGCGCATCAACCACCACGCAGCCGTGCCCGGGAGCCAGCGCCTTGATCGGGTTCAGGTCCAACTCGAGGATCTCGGGATGGTCATCCAGTAGCCGCGAGACGCGCAGCAGCGCCTCCTCGAGTGCAGCGATGTCCGCGGGCGGGGCGCCGCGGTAGCCTTCGAGCAGCTTGAAGCTCTTGACCTCGCGCACCAGTTCCTCGGCGTCGACGTCGGTGAGCGGATGGATGCGAAATGCGACGTCGCGCAGGATTTCGACGTGAACGCCACCCAGACCGAACATCACAATCGGACCGAACGAAGGTTCGCGCGTCACGCCGATGATGGCTTCGACGCCGTCGCGCACCATCGGTTGGACCAGCACGCCCTCCATCTCACTGCCGCGGCCGAGGACGCCCAGTTGGTGGCTGATGTCGTCGAAGGCGCGGCGCGCTTCAGCTTCGGAGCCGACATTGAGGACGACGCCACCGACATCGGATTTGTGGGTGATGGTCTTCGAGGAGAGCTTGATCGCGACGGGGAAGCCCATGCGCGCCGCTTCCTTCGCGGTTTCGTCGGCAGTGCACGCGAGCGCGGCGTCCGGCGTCCGCAGGCCATAGGCCGCAAGTAACTCGCGCACCTCTGCTGGCTCCAGCCACAACGTTTCGTTCGCGCTTGTCTCGAGGCCGCAGCCGCCGCACGTGGCGCAATTGCCGCAACCGGCGCCGGCGATGCGCTCGCGCGCCGCGGCGATCGCGTGGTCGCCGCGCCCTCGGTCCACGTCGGCAAACATCACGGGCTTGCCCTCGCGCCGCATCAGGCCGCGACCGTACGCGGCAGCGCGTGCAAGCGCGATGGCGGCGGATTCGGGGAACATGAACGACGGAATGTTGCCCTCCTGCAAGGACCGCAGGCCGTCGGGCACGCCATGCGAGCCCATGAAGCAAGTCAGCACGGGTTTGGGCGGCAGGCCGCGTTGTTTCAACGCCTCCGCGCCGGCGTGTGCGCCACGGACGATGGCCTGGGCAACATCGAGCGGGCGCGTGACGATCGGCGTCACATAGATCGCCAGCAGCGAGTCGATATTCGGGTCGGCGAGCATCAACTGCACCGCGCGTTCGTAGGCTTCGGGTGTGGCGGAGGCGATCATGTCGACGGGATTGCGCACGCTCGCTTCGGGGACAAGGAGCGACTTGAGTGCTGCCGTCGTCGCGGGATCCAGCGCCGGGACGACGAGGTCGTGGCTCTCGCACGCGTCGGATGCCATGATCGCCGGGCCGCCGGAATTCGTCACTAGCCCCACGCGGTTGCCCCGCGGCACGGGCTGGTGAGCGAGCAGCATTCCGACATCGAACAGTTCCTCGATCGTCTCGGTGCGGATCACGCCGGTCTGCTTGCACAGCGCATCGACGGCGACATCGCTGCCCGCGAGCGAGCCGGTATGCGACGCAGCCGCGCGTACGCCAGCGGCGGTGCGGCCACTCTTCACGGCAATGACGGGTTTGTGACGCGCCACGCGGCGGGCCACCGCGGCGAAGCGGCGTGGGTTCCCGAACGATTCGAGGTAAAGCAGGATAACGCCGACGTTGGGATCGTGTTCCCAGTACTCGAGCAGGTCGCTGCCGGAGACGTCGGCCTTGTTGCCGATGCTGACGAAGTGCGAGATGCCGACGTTGAGTTCGATCGCGTAGTCGAGAATCGCGAGGCCAAGCGCTCCGCTCTGGGACGAGAACGCCACGCGGCCGTGCGGAGGGAACGAGGGCGCGAAGGTGGCATCCAGCATGACGCCGGGCTCGGTGTTGAGCACCCCTAAGCAGTTCGGCCCGATCAATCGCATCCCGTAGCGGCGCGCGCAACCGATGATCGCCAGTTCGCGCGCTGCTCCCGCGGGCCCCGTTTCCTTGAAGCCGGCGCTGATCACCACGGCCGCCTTGACGCCCTTCTTCCCGCACTCTTCCAGCACTCCCGGCACGAACGGCGCGGGTACCACAATGATCGCCAGGTCCACGGATCCAGGAATATCGAGGACGCTGGGGTACGCCTTCACGGACTGCACCGAGTCGGCCCTGGCGTTCACGGGATAGACGACTCCCGTGAAGCCGTGTTCCATCACGTTGTGGAGGATCTCGGCGCCAATGCTACCGCGCACCCGCGAGGCTCCGACGATGGCGATCGACGTGGGACGGAAGATCGCGTCGAGCCCGGCATGCGAGGCGGCGGCAGGACTGCCTGCGGCCGCGCCAAGGCGCGCGCCCTCAATCTCGAGGTTGGTTCGCTGCGCCACCGTCACTTGGCGGCGCTCTTTGGACGCACCACCAGCACGTTGCACGGGGCATGCGTCACGATATGGGATGCCACGCTGCCCATGATGAGTTTGGTGATACCGCTGCGGCCGTGCGAACCGACCACGATCATGTCCACGCCCTTGGCGCGCGCGATGTCGAGAAGCGTCTCCCGCGGATCGCCCACCAGTACCTGCGCGGAGGTCTTGAATCCCCTGTCCTTGAGCGCGAGTTCCGCGCGCGACACCAACTCCTCGTGAGCCTTGTGCTGCTCCGCCATGAGTTGATCGGGCTGGACGGGCGTGGGGATGTACATCTCGGTGTACATGACCACGGCCGGGCGGACCGCCGAGACGACGATCACTTCCGAGTCCCTGGGCCACGTCATCTGCTTCACGAACTCCAGTGCAGCTTCCGAATGAGGCGAATCGTCGACACCGACGAGGATCTTCATAGCCACCTCCCTCCGCGGCATGCGCGGACTACCCATGAGTATGGCAACGGTCATGCCGCGGCATCCCCAATCGGCGGGCGCATGAGCCGGCAGGGCCCAGCGAGGCGCCGGGATGGCTCTGGCGCGCCTGGTTTGCGTTTGAATCCGTGTGATTCAACCGCGCCAACCGCGGTTCGCCGTGCGATGCGGCGCGTGTGTTCGACCGCGCGATCAGACAAATAGGCAGATCGACTGCCGTTCTGGCAGGGGACCCGCCCGCTCCTTTGAACGTGGAGCGCTCTGCCGGGCGCGTCGTGTGCAGGAATTTCATGAATTCCCGCGATCCGTGTGCCTCCGCAATACGGCAGGGCGCCTGGCAGAACTGGCCTGGATGTTGCCCAAGTTCAATTTGAGGTAGCGGAAACGTTCACCTGTTCCGGGGCGCTGCTCACGGCGCGCACCCTGTGCGGATTCCACCGTCGGAGAACACATGACTCCACAACTCGAATCCTTCAAGTACGACGACTCGATCGTGAGGAAGTTCATGGTCGTGACGTTCATTTGGGGCTTCGTGGGCATGCTGGTCGGGCTGTTGATCGCCTGCCAGTTGGCGTACCCGGCGCTCAACATGCCGCCGTACCTGAGTTTCGGCCGCCTCCGTCCCCTCCACACGAATGCGGTCATCTTCGCCTTCGCGGGCAACGCCTTCTTCTGCGGCGCCTACTACTCGACCCAGCGGCTGCTCAAGACCCGCATGTTCTCGGATGTCTTGAGTAACCTGCATTTCTGGGGCTGGCAGCTGATCATCGTGTGCGCCGCGATCACGCTGCCGCTCGGGTTCACGCAGTCGAAGGAATACGCCGAGCTCGAGTGGCCGATCGACATCATGATCGCGGTCGTCTGGGTGATCTTCGCGGTGAACTTTTTCGGCACCATCGCGCGGCGCCGCGAGCGGCACCTGTACGTTGCCATATGGTTCTACATCGCCAGCATCGTGACGGTGGCGATCCTGCACATCTTCAACAACCTCGCGATTCCCGTCGGCCCCTTGAAGAGCTATTCGATCTACGCCGGCGTGCAGGACGCGTTCATGCAGTGGTGGTATGGCCACAACGCCGTGGCCTTCTTCCTCACCACGCCGTTCCTCGGGCTCATGTATTACTTCATGCCCAAGGCGGCCGAGCGGCCGGTGTTCTCCTACCGGCTGTCGATCCTGCACTTCTGGACGCTCGTGTTCATGTACATCTGGGCCGGACCGCACCACCTGCACTACACCGCCCTCCCCGAATGGGCTTCGACGGTGGGCATGGTGTTCTCGGTGATGCTGTGGATGCCGTCATGGGGCGGCGGCATCAACGGGTTGCTCACGTTGCGCGGCGCCTGGCACAAGGTCGTCGACGACCCGGTCCTCAAGTTCTTCGTCGTCGCCGTCACCGCCTACATGATGGCGACGTTCGAAGGGCCGATGCTGTCGATCAAGTCCGTCAACGGGCTCGCGCACTACACCGACTGGATCATCGCCCACGTCCACACGGGTGCCCTCGGCTGGAACGGGTTCCTCACGTTCGGCATGATCTACTGGCTGATGCCGCGGCTGTTCCAGGCGCCCTTGCACAGCAAGCGGCTCGCCGAAATCCACTTCTGGTTCGCAACCTTCGGCATGATCCTCTACGCCTCGGCGATTTACTCCGCTGGCTTGACGCAGGGCCTGATGTGGCGCGCCTTCGATGAAACAGGGCGCCTGCAGTTCCCCGACTTCATCGAGACCACGGTGCGGCTGCTGCCGATGTATTGGCTGCGCGCGGTGGGCGGATTGATCTACATCATCGGCGTGGTGATGTTCGGCTACAACATGCTGATGACTTGGAGGGCGCGGCCGAAGGTCTACGACGAGCCTGTCATCCAGGCCGCACCGCTCGAGCGGAAGCCTGCCGCGATCGCGCCCACGCCCGCCGCCGTGCAGGGCGGCGCATGGGCGCGGTTCACGAGCCTCAACTGGCATCGCCGCTGGGAGGGCCTGCCGGTGGTGTTCACGGTGATGACTGTGCTCGCCGTCGTCGTGGCGTCGTTGTTCGAGATCCTGCCGGCGTTCCTGATCCGCTCGAATGTTCCCACCATCGCCTCGGTCAAGCCCTACACACCGCTCGAACTCGCGGGGCGCGACATCTACCAGAGCGAGGGCTGCTTCAACTGCCACTCGCAGATGATCCGGCCGTTCCGCTTCGAGACCGAACGCTATGGCGAGTATTCGAAGCCCGGCGAGTCCATCTACGACCACCCGTTCCTGTGGGGCTCGCGGCGCATCGGGCCTGACCTCGCGCGCGAAGGCGGCAAGTACAACGAGTTGTGGCATGTGCGCCACATGGAGAACCCGCGCGCGATCACGCCGAGATCGATCATGCCGCCCTACCCGCAACTGCTGACCGAGCAGATCGACTTCGACCACATCCAGAAGCACGTCGACGCCATGGTGATGCTGGGCGTTCCCTATGGCGAAGCCGTGCACAGCGCGCGCGCCATGGCGGTGACGCAGTCCGAGGAGATCGCCGCGAAGATCGTGTCGCAGGGCGGCCCCGCGGGGCTCCAGGACAAACAGATCGTGGCGCTCGTCGCCTACCTGCAGCGCCTGGGCGTCGATCTCAAGGGCGCGGGCGCGTTGGCGCAGGCGCCCACCCCCGATGGGGCAGGCCACGCCGGCGGAGCGCAGTGACATGCGCCTGAGCGACATCATGAGTCACGCCGGGCTGTCGGGTTACGCGATCGTTGCGATGGTGCTGTTCATCGTCGCCTTTGGTGGAATCGTATGGAAGGTGTTCCAGCGATCCAACCGTGATGAATACGAACACGCGCGGCGCCTTCCGCTCGAGGATGGAACGCCACCGCGGTCTCCGGGAGATTCCAAATGACCCGCGATCCCAGGCAGGAGAAGCTGCTCGAGCACAACTACGACGGTATCCAGGAGTACGACAATCCGCTGCCGAGATGGTGGGTGTGGATCTTCTACGCCACGATCCTGTTCGCGGTGCTGTATTGGTTCAATGTTCCCGGGATCGGCACCGGCAAGGGCCGCGTCGCCAACTATGAAGCCGAAATGGCAAAGGCCAAGGCGCAGCAGGAAGCGCTCGCAGCGAAGAACCCCATCGCGGTGGACACCGATCAGTCGCTGATGGCGGCCACGCACGACCCAGGCGTCATGGCGCTCGGCAAGGAAGTGTTCACCAGCACGTGCGCGGTATGCCATCGCCCCGATGGCGGTGGCAACATCGGCCCCAATCTCACCGACGACTTCTGGCTGCACGGCGGCAAGCCGGCCGAGGTCCTGCACACCGTGACCATGGGCGTCCTCGAGAAGGGTATGCCCGCGTGGTCGCAGACGCTGCCGCCGGCGAAGGTGCGCGCGGCCGCGGTGTACGTGCTGTCGATGCACGATTCGCATCCCAAGGATCCCAAGGCGCCGCAGGGGATCAAGGTCGAGGAGTGATCGCATGACCGCGAGCCTGAAGGCACTGGCGCCGCCCGGCCGCGTGTTGCCCACACTTAACGAGGACGGCTCGCGCCGCTGGTTGCGGCCGAAGCCGTCCCCGGGGCGCTTCCAGAATCGCCGCAGGATCATGGCGTACGTCTTGATGCTGGTGTTCTTCGTGATTCCCTACCTGCGCATCGGGGGCAAGTCGATCATCCTGCTCGACCTGCCGCGGCGCGAGTTCACGCTCATCGGTGTCACCTTCCAGCAGACCGAGACGATGCTGTTCATGCTGCTGTTCCTCAGCGTGTTCGTGTCGATTTTCTTTATCACCGCGCTGTTCGGGCGTGTGTGGTGCGGCTGGGCGTGTCCACAGACTGTCTATATGGAGTACCTGTTCCGTCCCGTCGAGCGCTGGCTCGAGGGGGGCTACCACGGCTCGCAGGTGATGGACCGGGAGCGGAAGTTCCATGGGCGGAGATGGCTCAAGCACGGGGTCTACGCGCTGCTGGCGCTGTTCGTGGCGCACACGTTCCTGGCTTACTTCGTGAAGCCCGAGGAGTTGGTCCGCTGGATGCAGGGCCCGCCAACCGCCCATCCGTTGACCTTCTTCATCGTGATGCTCACCACGGCGCTGATCTTCTTCGACTTCGCCTACTTCCGCGAGCAGACCTGCCTCGTGGCCTGTCCCTATGGCCGCATCCAGTCCGCGTTGCTCGACCGCCGCTCGCTGATCGTGGGCTACGACGCGGGCCGTGGCGAGCCGCGCATGCATGGTGTGCGGGATCGCGCTGCCAGCGCGGGCGATTGTGTGGACTGCCAACTCTGTGTGCTGACCTGCCCGACGGGCATCGACATTCGCGATGGGCTGCAGATGGAGTGCATCAACTGCACGCAATGCATCGACGCCTGCGATGCCGTGATGGCGCGCGTGGGCAAGCCCCAGGGCCTGATCCGTTACGCCTCGCGCGATGAACTCGAAGGGAGCCCCAAGCGCCCGCTGCGCGTGCGCGTCATCGTTTACCCCGCCGTGCTGGCGCTGACGCTGGGCGGATTGTTGTATGGCGTGCTCACGCGGCCGAGCGCTGAAGTGACGATGCTGCGCGACCAGGGCACCCCGTACACCATCCAGCAGGATGGCCGCGTCGCGAATCCCCTGCGCCTGCGGGTGGCGCAGCGCGGCGCGCGCACAGCGAGCTACACGATCTCGCTCGTCAACGCCGCGGATCTGCAATTGATCGCGCCCGTGAATCCACTGGTGGTCGAGCCCTGGCGCATGGCGACGGCGCCGTTGTTCATCGTGGTGCCGCCCTCCGGGTTCCAGAACGGCGACCGCGACGTGACCGTGCGCATCAGCGACGGCCACGGTTTCACACATGACGTGCCGTATCATCTGGTCGGCCCAAGGCCGCAGAGTGGAGCCGTGAAATGAAGTTCAAGCTGGGAGCGTTGTGGCCGGTGGCGATCGTCGGCGTGCTGGCGCTGACGGTGGGCGCGAATATCTGGGTGATGGTCGTGGCGCGCGATCCGCACGCCGCGGCGATCGAACCGGATTACTACAACAAGGCGGTGGCGTGGGATTCGACACTCGCGGAGCAGCATCGCAGTGAGCAGTTGGCATGGACGGCGGAGGTTGAACTTCTCGACGCCTCTACCACGGGCGCCACGGTGCGAGTGCTCCTGCGTGACCGTGGACGCCAATCGGTTGCAGGGGCCAGGGTAAGCGTCGAAGCAATCCACAACCTGCAGGCCGATGAGCGCATCCGGGCCACGTTGGGTGAACTCCGCAACGGGGAGTATTCGGCGCGCATGCCGCTGCGCCGCCGCGGGCTGTGGGAGTTGCGGATTGAGGCCACGCGCGGCCGCGACCGCTGGGTGACTTCGGTGCGGCGGGAGGCGCAATGGTCCTCGACGGCCCGCTGATCCCGCTCGCCGGCTCGATCGTGATCGCCAGCCTGATCGGCAGCCCGCACTGCGCGGGCATGTGCGGCGGGTTCGTCTGCTTCTACTCCGCGCAGGACGGCCCGCGGCGGATCGGCGCACACGCGGCGTATCACGCGGGACGCCTCATTTCGTACGCGACGCTGGGCGCGCTGGCCGGCGCCATCGGCGTCGGGCTCGACTCGCTGGGCGCCGCCGCCGGAGTGCATCGCGCCGCGGCGATCGTCGCGGGCTTCGTGCTGCTGTTGTGGGGTGGCCTGTCGTTGATGCGCGTCCGCGGCGTGCACTTCAAGTTGCCGGGGGTGCTCGGGCGGCTCGCCGTTCCGATCGCCAGCGCCATGCGCATGGTGCGCGCGCAACCGCCGGTCGTGCGCGCATGGGTGCTCGGGCTCGTCACCACATTGCTGCCGTGCGGTTGGCTCTACCTCTACGTCGCCGCCGCCGCGGGCACGGGCTCGCCCTTCGCGGGCGCGGTGGTGATGGCCGCGTTCTGGTTGGGCACCGTTCCCGTATTGGCGGGGCTCGGGTTGCTGGCGCAACGCGCGCTCGCGCCCCTGCGTCAGCGCCTGCCCGCGATCTCCTCGGCGGTGTTGATCGTCGCCGGGCTGCTCACCATCACCGGCAGGTTCCACGCGCCCGGTACCGGCATGGCGTGCAGCCCCCCGCAACACGAAACGGTGGGCGCGGGGAATTCGTCACGGTGAGCCACCCCGATTGCGTCCACTGCGGGCTCCCGGTATCGGAAGGAGCCTTACTCGAAGCCGCGAGTCGATCGTTCTGCTGTGCCGGTTGTCGCACGGCATGGGACATCCTGCACGACCGCGGCCTCGAGCAGTATTACGCCATGCCCGAGCGCCGGCTCGCGCGCGTCGAGGCGAGTGGGCGCGGGTTCGAGGAATTCGATCACGACACGTTCCAGGTGCGCTACGTGACGCGCGCGGGGGAGTGCGCCGAGACCGATCTCTATCTCGAAGGCATCCATTGTGCCTCGTGCGTCTGGCTGGTCGAGCGCGTGCCGCTGGCGCTCCCCGGCATGATCAGCGCGGAGCTCGACGTGTCGCGTTCGCGCGTGCGCATTCAATGGGACGCGGAGCGCGCCACGTTGTCCTCGATCGCGCGGTTGCTCGACGCGCTGGGCTACCGGCCGCATCCGTTCCGCGGTGTCGACGCCGAGGCGATGCGGCACGCCGAGGGCCGCTCCGCGATGGTCAGCATCGGCGTGGCCGGGGCGATCTCGATCAACGTCATGTTGCTGGCAATCGCGCTCTACAGCGGCTGGCTCTCGGGCATGGACCACGACCTGCAACGCTACTTCCGCTGGTTGAGCCTTTCGCTGGCCACCGTCTCGCTGCTGTGGCCAGGCAGGGCATTCTTCAGAAGCGCATGGGCCGCGCTGCGAGCTCGCTCGCTGCACATGGATGTGCCGATCGCCGTGGCGTTGGCCGCGGCGTGGACGCGCGGTCTCGCGAACACGCTGTTGGATCGCGGGCCGATCTACTTCGACGGCGTCGCCACGCTGGTGTTCCTGCTGCTGGTCGGGCGCTTCCTGCAGCAGCGCGCGCAACGCGCCGCCACGGATTCCGCCGAGCTGCTGTATTCGCTCTCACCCACGACGGCGCGTGTCGTCGGTGACGATGGACGCATCGCCGAGGTGCCCGCGGAAGCGCTGCTGCCGGGGATGGTATGCGAAGTGCGCGCCGGCGACACGGTACCGGCCGACGGCGAGATCACCGCGGGCCACTCGGAGTTGAATCTCTCGTTGCTCACCGGTGAATCGCGGCCCGTCATGGTCGAACCGGGTGCTGCCGTCTACGCCGGCACGCTCAATAGCACGCAGGCGCTGCGCGTGCGTATCACCGCCACAGGCGAGCAGAGCAGGCTCGGCCGCATTCTCGCCGAAGTGGCACTGGGAGCGACTAAGCGGGCCCCGATCGTGCAACTGGCCGACCGGCTCGCGGGGCGATTCGTGGCAGCGGTGTTGGTGCTCGCGGGGGCGACGGCGTTGGTGTGGTGGCATCGTGACGCTTCGCGCGCCATCGACCTGTCGATCGCACTGTTGATCGTCACCTGCCCGTGCGCGCTGGCCCTGGCGACGCCGCTCGCCGTCACGGTGGCGGTGGGCCGCGCGGCGCGGCGCGGGATCCTGGTGAAGGGCGGCGCCACGCTCGAGCGATTAGCACAACCATCGCAATTGATCCTCGACAAGACCGGCACTGTTACCGAAGGGCGCACGGCACTCGTGCGCTGGGACGGCGATGATGCCACGCGCGTGCGGGTGCTGGCGCTCGAGCGGCATTCGAACCACCCGATTGCGCAGGGCTTCGTCAAAGCGTGGAGCGGCCTTGCGGCGTGCGACGCGACAGATGTGGTGAACACGCTGGGTGGCGGCATCGAGGGTGTGATCGAGGGTCGGCGCATCGCGGTGGGCTCGCCACGCTTCGTGGCGCAGCGGTTGCTCGATGCGACAGCGCCCGCGATTCATGACGGCTCGGCCGATGCGCACACTCCAGTGTGGGTGGCGGAAGACGGCAGGCTGGTCGCCCGCGCATGGTTCGGTGATCCTGTGCGCGCCGATGCCGCCGACTCTATCGCGCAATTACGCCAGCGCGGATGGCGCGTGCGGCTGCTGTCGGGCGACGACGAGCAGGTCGTGGCGCGCGTGGGAGCGCAGCTGGGATTCGTGGCGAGCGAGTGCGAAGGCGCCGCCAGTCCCGAGCGAAAACTCGCCGCGGTCGAAGCAGCACTCGCCGGTGGCGATGTCGTGATGGTGGGCGATGGCGTCAATGACGCCGCGGCGATCGCGCGGGCGAGCGTCGGTATCGGCGTTCGCGGTGGTGCCGAGGCGAGCCTGGCCGCGGCCGACGTGTTCCTCGCGAGGCCAGGGCTCGCGCCGCTCGTGGAGTTGACCGAGGGCGCCGCGCGCACGATGCACGTGATCCGTCGCAATATCGCGTTCTCGCTCATTTACAATTGCATCGGGGCCGCGCTCGCCATGGCCGGCCTGATCAATCCCCTGATCGCCGCGGTGTTGATGCCCGCGAGCTCGGTCACCGTTGTGCTCGCCTCGTGGTGGGGCAGGACGTTCGACGAAACGCCGCCCGCAGAGCCCAGCGCGCGACGCGACGATGCGTTGCCCGCGGGCGTTGCCACCACCGCCGTCGCGCCGGCTACCCCTAAGGCGGCCCACGCATGAGTGTCATCTATGTCGTGCTGCCCGTGGCGCTGTTCGTCGTACTGATTGCGGTGCTCGCCTATGTTTGGGCAGCGCAGCACGGGCAGTTCGACGATCTCACCACGCCGGCGATCCGCGTGCTGCACGACGACCCGCCGGCGAAGGTGGCGGAGCAGTGGGAGTCGGAGCCCAGCGAGACCAACAAAACTCCCTGAAGCGCCGCGGGACCTCTGTTACGTTCCACGAGAGCCGGAAGTTTTGTATTGGCGCGCATCGACTACCACAAAAGTGCTAGAATCGATATCGACGCACCCGGGGGAGTCGGGCGCGACGTATACAAATCTTCTGCAGACCGGGCAATTGCTGGGCGCGCACCCGCCGTGCGTCACGCGTGGCAGGAGTAAGCATGGGCCTGGTCTCGAAGTTTCGTGGATGTGCCGTCGCATTGTTGTTGGGGCTAAGCGTCTCCGTGACGCCCGCGCAGGCCGGCTCCGAGTTTCATCGTGATCCGCCGCCGCGCGCCCCCGCGCCAGACACCTGCGCCCACTGGGAAAACCCCACCTTCGCGCCGGACCGGCCGCCATTCCGGACAGATCACGTCGCAGTGCTCGACGCCGCGCACCGGCGGATGATCGTCTGCGGTGGCGAGCTGCAGTGGAACCAAAGCGGAAGCGATGTGTGGATCTGCGCACTCGATCGATCGAGGACGTGGACGCGGTTCGCGAATCTCAATTTATCGCCACCGTTCATTCGCTCGTCGGGGCTCTCCGGTGCATTCGATTCACGGCGCAATCGCATGATCGTGTTCGGCGCGTCGGGAAGCGCCGACGCAATCGAAGCCTGGGCGCTAACGCTGGACCCCGGTCCCCATTGGGCTCGGCTCGCCGTCGCTGGGCAATCGCCGCAGCGTGTAACGCAGGCCTCCGCCATCTATGACGAGGCGAGCGATCGCATGCTGGTGTTCGGTGGCTCAGTCGAAACTCTCGACAACCAGCCAACCGTGAACACCGTGTGGTCGCTCTCTCTCGGAGCAGCTCCCGCCTGGACGGAGCTCCATCCCGCGGGCGAGCTACCGAGCCCGCGCAAGGCGTCCACTGCGGTCTACGACTCGCGTCACCATCGCATGTTGGTGTTTGGTGGCTCACCGCAGTACCCGGAGGCGCCATCCGACACGGATCGTGTGTGGCTGCTTTCGCTCGATGCGAACCCCGCCTGGTCGAGTGTTGCGCCTGTTGGTTCGCACCCGCTGGCACAACGAGAGCATGCCGCATGCTACGACCCAGTGCATGACGAGATGATCGTGTTGGCAGGGCTCCGGCTGGGGGAATATGTCTCTGATGGATCACTGGAAGCGTGGCGCTTCCCGCTCGGCAGCATGCAGTGGTCGCGGATCGATACGCAGGAGACACCGTTGGCCCGCAGATCGGCGAGCGCAATCTTCGACACTCGACTCGATCGGGTGATCATGTTCGGTGGCCACGCAGTGGACAACTACAATTCGAACGAGTGCTGGAGCCTGTCGTTGGACCGGGGGCCGGTGTGGCAGTTGATCTCGCCGCCCGCTGGCTCGTCCTCGCCCCAAGTCGGCGGACGCGGGGTCATCGATCCGAAGCGGAGGCGCCTGATCTATGCGCAGCACGATCATAGTGTCTGGGCCTTGTCGCTCGACCGCGCGCCGCAATGGCAACAGATCCTGCCCGCGAGCCCGCCGGTGGATCGGTTCCCGAGATTCTGGAGTTTCTTGGTTCTCGACGCCGCTCGCGACAGGGTGCTGGGGTTCGACGACCGCGACTTGTGGGCCCTTGGCCTCGACCCTGGCGCCGCGTGGGAGAAGGTCGCGAGTCTCGGTGACCCTCCGCATCGTCGCGCGATCCCATCGCTCGTTTTGGATCCCGTTGGCGACCGATTGCTCATGTTTGGCGGATGCATCCAGTCCACTGCTTTTGATGGTGGTTGCAACACCACGAACGAACTCTGGTCGTTCGATCTCTCGCGGCCCTCAGGCTGGACGCGCCTCTCGATTCCCGGGAACAATCCTCCGCCCATGTATTTTCATTCAGGAATATTCGATCCCAGACGCCACAGGATGGTCATCAGCGGGGGCGACGCATTTGGCACAAGCGGCGAGCGACTGCCGCGGCAGACCTGGGCACTGTCCCTCGAAGGTAATCCCGCCTGGACGAAGTTGGAGATAACGGGCCCGACGACGCTTTCCGTTGGACCCTTTGCAGCCTACGACGAGCGCAACGACCGAATCCTCGACCTCGGTTACGCCGGAACGTCGTTGAGCTCGTTGTCGCTTCGGGACAATCGAATCACCCTGATCTCACCCACAGGCACTCCGCCTGAAGAGACGCTATGGCGGCAACTCGCCTTCGATCCCACCGCGAACCGCCTCGTGATTTACGGCACCAACGAGCCTGCCTATGAGCACCGCCAGGAATTGATGTTCGCGCAATTCACGGATTGCACCAGCGACGATGACGGCCACGGCCACGGGCGCTCCGATGGTGACGACAAGCCATCGCGCGACAATCATCGGCCGCGAATCACGTGGGCCAACTCGACATCTTTCGCTGAGCGGCCAGAGCTCTCCTTGGCGCTCGCCTCCACGGCTCCCGCCACGATCGAGGCATTCGACATCACGGGCCGCAGAGTCTGGCGCGATGCGGTCGCTGCTTCAGTAAGCGTCCTGACCACGTCGACGCTGCGTCTCCCTGCCTCGCTCCCGCAGGGCGTCTACATGGTGCGGGCGACCCAGGCAGGCGAGTCGTCGAGCACGCGCGTGGTCGTGCTCAAGTAGCAGCCTCCAGGGTGGTGGTGAGCTTGCCAGCGCACGGCTCGCACGGGGCCCGGGCGAAGCTTGCCCCTGCCCACCTCATCTGCCACCCTTTCACTCATATCCATGCCTGACACCTCCCAGAACCAGGATCTGCTCGAACTCGCGTTCGACCTGTCTCCCGCGGGGATGCTCGTGGTCGACGGAACGGGTTCGATCCGGCTCGTCAACCGGGAGCTCGAGCGGTTGTTCGGCTACAGCCGCGAGGAACTGCTGGGCCAGTCCGTGGAGTTGTTGCTGCCCGGGCGGCTGCAACCCGCGCATCCGACGCAGCGTGCGGGGTACCTCGCCCATCCGGAACGCCGCTCGATGGGGGCGGGACGCGATCTCAAGGGCCGCCGCAAGGATGGTACGGAGGTCGCGGTCGAAATCGGGCTGAACCCGATCCGCACCGACGAAGGCATGCTCGTGCTCGGCACCGTCGTCGATATCACGGAACGGCGAATGATCGAGAGCCAGCTTCGCCAGGCGCAGAAGATGGAAGCGGTCGGCACCTTGGCCGGCGGCATCGCCCACGACTTCAATAACCTGCTGCATGGAATCGTCGGCCACGCCGAGCTGGTGCTCCGCGATGCCGCGCCGGAATCCGGCTCTCGCGCCGATGTCGAGCAGATCCTCAAGATCGCCGAGCGTGGGCGGCATCTGGTCGACCGCATCCTCACCTTCAGCCGCCAGCGTGAAGTCTCTCGCGTGGTGATCCCGCTGGAACGGCCCATCCACGAGGCGGTCGAACTGTTGCGCGCGTCGTTGCCGCGCGAGATCGAGATCCGCGAACACTTGGATCCCGCGACGCCGCAGGTGCGCTGCGACGAGACCCAGATCCACCAGATCGCGGTGAACCTCGGAACGAATGCCGCGCACGCGATGGAGCAGGGGGGCGTGCTCGAGGTGCGGCTGGCTCCGTTCGAAGCAACGGTGGCGCATGCGGGCTCCCACCCGTGGCTGAAGGTTGGCCCGCACGCGCACCTGCGGGTCGTGGATTCCGGGACCGGTATTCCGCCGGAAGTATTGGAACGCGTGCTCGAGCCGTTCTTCACGACGAAAGCGCCGGGCAAGGGAACCGGGCTTGGGCTGTCGATGATTCATGGCATCGTGAAGAGCCTCGATGGCGCGATCGAGATCACGAGCCGCGTGGGCGAAGGAACGCGCGTCGACATTTTCCTCCCTGCCGCGAGCGCTGAGAGTCACGGCGCGCACGCGCAAGTCGCCGATGCGCCCGCAGTGGACCCGCGCGCGGGCTGGCCGCATGTGCTTGTCGTCGAGGACGAGCAGGACTTTGCCGGCATGCTCAGGCGGCAACTCGAGGCGTTCGAGTATCGCGCGACGGTGCATATCTCGAGCATCGAGGCGCTCGAGGATTTCAAGGCGCGC
This sequence comes from Candidatus Eiseniibacteriota bacterium, assembly GCA_031366795.1. Taxonomy (GTDB): domain Bacteria; phylum Eisenbacteria; class RBG-16-71-46; order RBG-16-71-46; family RBG-16-71-46; genus JANLWK01. The sequence goes on from JANLOX010000179.1 coordinate 25,336, forward strand.
CCAGACGCCTTCGACGTGCTCATGACCGACAACAGCATGCCGCGCATGTCGGGGCTAAAGTTGATCGAAGAGGTGCGAAAGGTCAGGCCCAGCCTGCCGGTCCTGCTCGTCTCGGGCACCGCCGCGCATGTGGATCCCGCGGGGCTCAAGGCTCTGGGGATCACGCACACCTTGAGGAAGCCTCATTCCGGCCGGGAGATGGATGCCGCACTCCGCGCCGCGCTGAAGCCGGGCTAAAGCGATGTCGCGACTCGATGCCGATGCTCTGCGGCCGATCCTGCCGGCCGTGCTCGATTCGCTCACCGACGCCATCGTGGTCGTGGATCGCGAACGTCGCGTGATCGCGGCGAACCGCCGCTACCTCGAGGTGTTCGGGGAACAGCGCGATAACATCGCAGGTCTGTTATGCACCGATGCACTAGCGTGCCCTGAAGCGCGCGGGAGCGGCGCGGACCGTTGTCCGGCCTGTCGCGCCCGCGACATGAAATCGCCGCAACGGGAATTGCGCGTGTTGAAGGACGCCACGGGCGCCTCGCGCCGCTGGGAAGTGACGTTCGACCCGATCCTGGATGAGGCGGGGGAAGCCAGCCACGTCGTCGAAGTGTGGCGTGACATCAGCGACCGTTCGGTGCTCGAAGCACAGTTGTCGCACAGCGAACGGCTGGCCTCGATCGGTATGCTGGCTGCCGGCGTCGGGCATGAGATCAACAACCCGCTGGCATCGCTGCTGGCAAGCGTCGAGAGCCTCGAGCGCATGCTCAAACGCGGCGACACGAGCGAGGCCGCGCGCGCCGAGGCGCTCGAGATCGTTGCCCTCGCCGAGCGCGAAGTCGCCCGCTGTCGCGAGACCACGGACAAGCTCGTGCTGCTCGCGCAGCCCTATTCGGTGGCGCCCACGTGGGTGGACCTCAACCGGGCGGTCCGCGATACTGCATCGTTGCTGCGCCACCAGATCGTCAAGCAGGGTATCGAGTGGCGGGACGAGCTGGATCCCGCACTGCCGTTGATCTGGGCGCGCGAATCCGGGATCCGCGGAGTGTGCCTGAACCTGATGATGAATGCCGTGCAGGCGATGCCCGAAGGCGGCATGCTCGCCGTGACCACGGTTCAATCGGAACGCTTCGTCGAGATGCGGGTGAGCGACACCGGCAAGGGGATCGCCCCCATGCACCTGACGCGCATCTGGGATCCCTTCTTCACCACCAAACCGGTGGGCCAGGGAACAGGGCTTGGGTTGTTTGTCACGCACGGTATCGTAACCAAGAATGGCGGAACGATCCGCGCGGAGAATGTCCCGGAGGGCGGCGCGCGCTTCGTGGTGCGCTTGCCGTTGGACGGGACGTTAGGGGGTACGACGTGAAACACGACCAGCCGGATGACAGCACCCGCGTGGGCGCCGATCCCGTCCCTGTTTCGCGGCCTTCCGACGTGACGTTGCTGCTCGTGGATGACGAGGAGACGTTCCGCAAGCTGACCGCCAAAGAATTGCAGCGTGTGGGCTATGCGGTCGAGACGGCGGGCTCGCTGGATGCGGCGCGCCGGTTGCTCGCGCGGCAACAGTTCCATCTTGTGCTGCTCGACGTGCGCCTGCCCGATGGCAACGGCCTGGACTTGCTGCAGGAGATCCGCGAGGCGGCACCCGCGACCGAGATCGTCATGCTGACGGCGTTCGGCACGGTGCAGGAGGCGATCATTGCGCTCAAGCAGGGTGCACACGACTTCCTCACCAAGCCGTGCAAGCTCGACGAACTCGAGGCGGTGCTCGCGAACGCATTGCAGAAGCAGGTGCTCCAGCGCGGCAATGTCGCCTTGCGTCGCGATCTCGCGCGGCTCGCGGGTGAAGACTTCATCGGGCAAGCGGGCCAGATCCGCGAGTTGTTGAACCTGCTGTCGCGCGTGGCCGAGACGGATTCGACGGTGCTGATCCGTGGCGAGAGCGGCGTGGGCAAGGAGTTGGTTGCCCGCGCGGTGCACAAGCTCAGCCGCCGTGTCGACCAGCCGTTCGTGGTCGTCGATTGCGCCTCGCTGCACGAGAGCCTGCTGCAGAGCGAGTTGTTCGGACACGAGAAGGGCGCCTACACCGACGCCATCCGGCTCAAGCACGGCCTGTTCGAGGTGGCGGATCGCGGCACCATCTTCCTCGACGAAATCGGCGAAATCACCCCGCCGCTCCAGGCGAAACTGCTGCGTGTGATCGAGACCGGCATCTTCCGAAGGCTCGGCGGCACCGCGGATATTCGCGTCAACGTGCGGGTGATCGCGGCGACGAACCGCGCGCTCGAGACGATGATCAAGGAAGGCCAGTTCCGCGAGGACCTGTATTACCGGCTCAACGTGTTCTCGCTCGTGGTGCCGCCGCTGCGCGAGCGCCGCGACGACATCCCGCTGCTGGCGGCGCACTTCATCCGCAATTCATCGGTGGTGCCCAAGCGGCAGGTGACGGTGTCGCCCGAGGCGATGACCGTGCTCCAGCGCTATCACTGGCCGGGCAACGTGCGCGAGCTCGAGAACGTGGTCGAGCGCGCCTTGATCCTGTGCGACGGGCAGATCCTCGAGCCCGAGCACCTGCCGCTGGGTGTGCGGCTCGAGCCCGACTTCCGCGAGGACGCCGACGAGCGCCGCCTGACCACGCTCGAAGAGGTGGAGCGCCGCTACATCAAGCGCGTGCTGCAGGAGTGCAAGGGGCATCGCCACAAGGCGGCCGAGATTCTCGGGATCAGCGAGCGGAATCTTTACCGCAAGCTCAAGGAGATGGCGGACCCCGGGGCCGACGCACCGCATCGCGATTGAGCGGGCTCCGGCAGCCTGCTAGCCGAGTCGCTCCCGCCTGCGCAGGGCGGCCTGAACCACGCCTGTGACCTCGGACGGATCCAGCGGTCCCACCGAGCAGAACATTGGGCGCAGCGGCTGCACCGCGACGCGGGTGGTGAGCGATGTCTGGTCGGCGAGCAGCACGATCTCGACATCGGGTTGCATGCGCCGCAGCAGCCGCAACACGCCGAGATCGATCTCGAGTTCAGCGCTCAGCGCATAGACCACCAGCGCGGGCAGGTCGGCCACCGCCGCCTCGAGAAAGCTGGGGCCGTCGATGTAGAAGTCGACGACGTATCCCATGTCCCGCAACGATGCGGCAATCCTGTCACCCTCGCCGGAGTCGGGACGGGCGTCGCAGACGATAATGAGGGTCATGCATTCCTCGAGCCGTTACGAGCCCGTTTGGGCACGGCGAAGCATTTCGGTTCGCACCTGCTCCAGAAGATCCTGGGCGACCCGTTTCAGCATGCCGCGACAGAAAGAGCGTGGCATCGGCGTCTTGGGCTCAGCCTTCAGCTCGTAGTTGACCAGAGTACCTGTCGAGTCCGCGGTGATGTGCCATTCGCCGACGTACTCGTGGAAGTCCTTGCCCAGGACATCACGGAAGCTGATGCGTGAGCCGTGCTTCTCGTGAATCTTCAGCAGTACCTGAACGCGGCGGTGGAACAGGAAGAATCCACCGACCGCGTCCTGCCTCAGCAAGATCTCGTCGTGATCACGGTGTTCCACGCGGCTCGACCGCACCGAACTAACGAATTGGCTGATGTGGTCGTAGTCGGCAAGCACGTCCCAAGCAAGCGTGTCCGCGACCGCCGCGTGGAAGCTGCCCTGAACGAAACAGCCCTGGCGCGCCTCGCCCATCACCACAGCGGCTTCGTCCGCACGCGCTGGATGCGCCTGCGTGCTGGCCCGCGACGGCGCCGGTGCCAGCAGCAGGACCAGAGCTAGCAGGGCGCGGGCGCTGAAACCAGCGCCCGCGCTTCCGCGGAGTCCGCACCGGAGGTGCGTGCCGAGATGGGGTGAAGACGTCATGGCTCGTGAGTCCTTAGAACCCAACCACGGCTTCGAACATCACGCCCTTGAACTCGCCACCATTGCGGACGTCCGTCGTGGGGAAGCCCTTGTCCTTCTGGTCGACGTACTCGAGTTTTGCCAGCAGCGACTGGGTCAGGAACCATCCGCCACCTACCTGCAACCGCTCGATGGTGAGATCCTGTGTGATCCCGGCGAGCTTGCCCTTGGCCTGGTCATAACGGCCCGCGGCATAGAGGTGATTGTGGCAGAGGCGGTACACGACTTCGCCCGCGTTCTGCGTCCATGTGCGGTCCGAGGTCTCACCCAGCCTGCCGCCCTTGGCCTGCTCGATGTTGCCGAAGATTTCGAGGCCCTGGTACTTGATGAATGGGTTGATCACCCACGCCGTCACCTTGCGGCTGAAGCCAGGCTGCAGATCGCCCGACCACGCCTGCCCGGCTTCCGTGGCGTTGATGTTTTCGAGCACATAGTAGTAACGCGATCCCGAACGGCTGCCGCTGTAGAGCGTGTTGTTGTTCGACTTGGACGTCTTGTAGAGGGAGCCGGTCAGGCGCACTCGCAGCGACGGGTCGATCTGTTTGTCGAAGCCGACCTTGGCCATCACGGCGGGCGAGCGGTTTTCAGGCTTGAGCACCTGGCCCCGCACTTCACCGCCGGTCACCGCGACCATTCCCAGCATGTCATGGCCGCGCACGTAGGCTTCGCCACCGACCTCGGTCGTGAAGGCCTCCATGATCAGGTTGCCGACCAGCGGGTTGTACATCGCGTTGCCGTTGTCGGTGCGGCGGAAGTGGGCATCGCCGTAGTTGATCTCGAAGTGGCCGACCCTGAGGGTCAGGTAGTCCATCAGGCGATCGAGCGACTTGTTCTCCCACGGGGAGCCGTCGATCAACAGGTAGCCATCCTTCACCCACATCTCGCTGTGGTGGCGCGAAGACATGTAGCTCGTCATGGCGACGCGAATGCCGCGCGCCAGCTGGGCATCGAGGTACAGGTTCGCTTCGGCGTTGTTGAAGCCCGGGCCGATCTTGATCAGCGAATCAACGTTGACCGCCGGGATTCCCACGTAGTTCGGGGCGGCGGTATTCAAGTGCGTGAGGCTCTGGAACTGCTGCGTGAATGCGGCACCCCACTCGATCGCGAATCCCGTGTAGGGCACGGTTTCGCGTTTCGGGGCCTCGAACACATTGAGACCGCGAGAGTCATGCGCGCGCAGCCGGTCGATGGTGATGGGGCGCTCCAGCGCGCGATCGTTTGCAGCCGGCGCCGAGCGCTGCATGGCGACGGTGCTGTCGGATTGAGCGGCGGCGATGCGGGGTAAGGAGGGGAGTACCAACAGCGCGGCGACGATTCCTGCCCACGTGATCTGGGCGGCGGTCCTGGTCTGGTTCTGGTTCTGGGTCATGGTCATTGCGCGATCCTTTCTAGTTGCTGCTCGAAGGTGAACTGGTGGCTTCACTCTTCGGGGCCAACAGCAGGCGGTAGCGAACGACGATCCGGTCCGCTACGCGCAGGGTGCCCAACATCATTTTGGGCGGCTTGATTCCGAAGTTGCTCATCAACAGCGGTTCGCTCCCGACGAGCCACACACCATGGGGCGAGTGGTAAGCCTTGGCATCGAGCGTGTCCGGGCGCTGCACGCCGGCGATATTCAGCGTGCCTTCGGCGTGGATCATCAGCGTGTCCGCGGTGGTGGGGCCGACGATCGAATACTTGGCGAGATGGAACCAGATCGTCGGGTGTTCGCTGGCCTTCAGCGCCTTCCACAGGTTCTTGTCGATGCCGGATTTTTCGGAACGCAAAGTCATCACCGGGACTTCGAGATCGAGCCCGCGCACTCCCGCGCCACGCACCAGTGCCTCGAGGCCGGCGACTCCCGGAGCCAGTTTGGCGCCCGGATCACGCGTCAGCGTGAGCGAAGACTGCGTGGTCTTGCTCTCGAAGTCATGGAGAGTGGATGTGCCCTCGAGCCACAACACGCTGCCGGTGCCGAGACTCAACGGCAGCGGGAGTGCTGCGTTCTCAGCGACCGCGTTACTTGCGCGCCCGATGGGAATCAGCATTCCGACCATCATCAGCGCTGCGAGCGCGGTTCCCCTCGCCCTAGAGACTGCCGTAGCGCCTGGGGTGCGGGCGTCACGTCCTGCATTCCTAGTGTTCATTGAACTCCTCCGTTCGCCCCGAATTTCGGGCGTCACGGAGAGTTCACCGCAATGGGCATGCCACGCATTGTCACGCACGCTCAAGTGATTGCGGCGGAAGCGCTTGGCGCGGTACATGCCAACCGGAATCGCACTCAAGGGGGAGAATCTGGGGATTATCGGGCGTATCAATCGGACAGCCTGTCAGCGCTAGCTGACAGGCTGTCATGCCACGGTAGCGCTTTGGTGGCAAAGAGCGATCGGATTGAACGCGGCGTGCGTCTCGAGGACTCAGGGAAGCGTCGGCGCGCCGAGAAATTCGTTTACAACTTGTACGAATTTCTCGGGCTCCTCGAAGTAGGGCAGGTGCCCGCTGCGCTCGAACACGACCCAGCGGGAGCCGGGAATCGCCTTGTGGATCTTCCACGCGGTGCTGGGGGCGACATTGATGTCGTAGCGGCCGGTCGCGACCAGCGTAGGCATGTGCAGCGAGGGGAGGACGGGCCACATGTCGAGCTTGCTGAGCTCCGCATCGAGCGTTTCATTGACCGAACGCGTGAGCTGGTAGGTCGAAGCACGTGACAGAAACTCGTCGCGCTTGGCCTGCGACAGCATCAGCATCCCCAGGTACTCCATCAGGCTCGCCCGGAAGGCCGTGCTGTCACCAGTGCCATCGTTAAAGTCGAGGGCTCCCTGGCGCTCGATCGCCTCGGGGAACACGTACTTGAAGATGAAATCCGTGTCGCTCCACTTCGGGGAGGCCGAGTCGACGATCATCAAGTGCGCGACGTGCTCCGGGTGGCGCGCGGCGTAAGCCATCACGAGGTAGCCGCCCCATGAATGCCCGAGCAGGTCGATCTGGGGAGCATGCAGCTGCTCCCGCAGGGCATCGAGATCCGCGATCTGGTCCGCGAGCGTGCAGCTCTCTCCCTTGCGCAGGGGGCCAGCGCGGCCATTACCGCGCTGGTCGTAGATGACGACGCGGCGTCCCTCGGCCAGCTTGTCCCAAGCGTCCGAGCACAGCACGTAGGTGTGGTCGAACCCGGGCCCGCCGTTGACCATCACCATGGGGCGGCCACTGACGTTGCTGCGCACTTCATACCAAATGTGCGCGCCACCAGGGGTGGTGAACGCCGCGGCGGCGCCACTGGGGTGCGACGGGTTCGCGTGGACCAGCGTCGCGAGCAGCATCGCGGCGCACGCGACGAAGGTGATGCGAGCGAACACACGCGACATGAAGCACCTCCCGGTTGGGGTGAATCACGGGAAGATGCGTTATCGCGAGCGCAGGCGCCAGCGTGAGTTATGGCGGGTGGTTTGCCTGCCTGCTCAATGTCCCCGGCTAGTTGCTCGTGACGCTGTGCGTCATGTTGCTCGTGTTCGTCCAAGTGACTTTGCCACCGACGGGAATCGAGACCGAGGCCGGCGAGAATGCGAAACTCGCGATATCCACGCTCTGCAGTGAATCCACCGCGGGCGTGCTGGTCGCGACGACGACGATGCCCGTCATGCTGCCGTGGAACCTGCAGTGATACGGATACGCGCCCGCGGTGAAAAACCGGTGGGAGTACTGCCCACCCAATGGCGTCAGGTCCTGACTCAACTCGAGCGCCGCCCCAGCGGGAGCGGTGCTCTTGTCCTTCGAGCCCCCACAGCCGGCCGAAGCCAATAGGACCAAGAGCGCGGCAGTCAGTGCAACTCGATGGGTCATCAAGCGTTGCCTCCAATTCAATGGGTGCAGCAAGCACGGCCGCATTTCCTTCAGATGCAGCTTACCCGAATAGGTTTAGACTCGCGCGGCCCATGACGCGCACGCCCAGCCAACCAGCCCTCACCGATACTCTCTGCACGGCCTGCGGGCTGTGCTGCGACGGGACGCTGCTCGCCGATGTGGAGCTCGGCGGCAAGGATGACCTGGTGGCGCTCGAGATCCTGGGGCTTGAGATCGAGGACCCCGACGAGGAGCACGACGGACTCCTGCTGCTGCCGTGCGGCGCCCTGCGGGGAACGCGCTGCAGCATCTACGCGCACCGCCCGGAGTGCTGCAGGACGTTCGAGTGCCGGCTGCTGCAGGAAGCCGGGCGTGGGCTCGTCACGGTCGAGCGGGCCATGGTCACGATCAACGATGCCGTGGTGCGCGTCGCACGGGTTCGATCGCTCGTGGATGCATTGGATCCCGGCCAGGACCGGATGTCGTTGAAGGAGCGAAGCCTCGAAGCGCTCGCGAACTCCGACGCCGATAGCATGGATGCGGGAGTCCGGCGCACCCGGGGGCAGTTGGAAACCGAGATGCACGCGCTCGAGGACATTCTGCGCGATCGATT
>JANLOX010000182.1:0-3407 GCA_031366795.1 Candidatus Eiseniibacteriota bacterium
CCCCGGCGCGTGAACCATACGACGCCGAGGAAGGCGAAATACGCAACGATGAGTGCCCAATCGAGCGGGCTGCTGCTGAACATGCGACTCAGTCCCTTCGGGAGCGTCTCTGCCCGGGGCCGCGCTCATGCGCACCCAAAACAAAAACGCCGCCCGCGAATGGGACGGCGTGAAGGCAATCGGGAAATCCGCTTGTCTTCGCCGTTTCCCTACGCTGGTATGACCCAGTTCAGGTAATTAGGGTGTGCTCTCAGGCTGGCGATCCTTGGCCAGCCACCCCTAACGACGTGTCCACCTTGCGGGGGACGCGAGGTACAATGCGCCAGCGCCGCGTGCGGCGCAAGCGATTCCGTCGGACTGCCAGAGATGGGGGAGGTCCGCATGCGGTTATGCAGAGTTAGGATCGCGTTGTGCGTCGCCGCCACGCTCGGCAGCGCGCTGGTTGCCTCCCCGGGGAACGCCGCGGAGATCTTCGAGAACCTCGTCTTCACCTCAGCCGCAGTTCTCGACGTCGATCCCTCTTCGCGCTCGGTGGGAATGGGCGGCGCCTCCACCGCGGTGTTCTGGGGAGACGGCCCGAACGACTGGGCCAATCCTGCTCTGCTCGGCACCGCCCGCGGCATTCGCTATGTGGGGACTGACGTCGAACGAGCTCCCGACTCGTTTCTGGGATCCAATTTCCGAAGCCAGCGGCTGATTTTGGGAGGCGGTGGTGTCGGGGTCGCCCTGACGGGAGAGCCGATCAATGGACTGGGTGAGCAACGGCTCGAATCCTCGACGATTACCTTCGACGACGGCTCAGGTGGCATTGAGAGTATCCAATTCAAGCAAACTGAGCGCTCATGGGGCGCCGGCATCAGCCTGGCGCAAGGCTTCGGGTCGCTTGCGCGGTGGCGGGGACATGAGGCACCCGCGTGGACGCGTCGCGGCGACGTTGCGTTCGGACTCAATCGCAAGACCGTTGCCGACTACTCCGCGGACCCCGCAAATCCCGATCGTCTCACCGCCTACGATTGGGGCGCCCTCGCGCGCGCCTGGGCGCCGCTGCGTCACACACTGGGCTCGCTGCCGAGACGCTTCGAACTCGCTTACGCACTCGCCGTCGTCAATGCCAACGATGCCGGGCCCAATTACGCGCCGACCGCACGCCAGCATCGCAATGGCGCCGCGATGCGCATGTCGGTCGATGACCCCGAGACTATGTCCAAGCGCTTGCCGGCCTGGCTCGCGCCTGGAGTGTCGCAGCTCGCGTCACTGGGGATCGCATACGACATATCACACATCACCGCCGGCAGCCGAGATAGCCGCGGCTGGAGCATAAATTCCTGGGGCGCCGAGTTGTCGCTCGGAGGACTGCTGTTCGCCCGGGTGGGTGGAGCGCACAATTCGGGCACGAGTTCCACCAACAACACGTGGGGTCTCGGAGCCGTGCTGCCCATCGGCCATTGGGGCGCCGTGCACTACGACTACGCACGCGTCGACCGCCCATTCGGTGGGCCCATGGCGCCGCAGAGCTGGGCGGTCGTGGTGGATCCTGTGGCGATCGCGCGGGGGCTCTAACTACTGTCCTGAGTGAGCTCAGTCACCCCCGCCACCATCCGCTCCACGCGCGCCTCATCCCGCAGCAGCGCCTCCTTCTCCGCGCGCGCCAGCCGTTTGATGCGGTGTTCCACGCGCAGCGCGATCTTGCGGGCGCCGACGCTACGTGACATCACGAGTTCGAGCGGCTGTCTTCCGCGCAGGTATTTGGCGCCGCGGCCACCGGGGCCGCGATGTTCGGCGAGGCGGCGTTCGACGTCGGTGGCGATGCCGGTGTAGAGCGTGCCGTCCTTGCAGCGCAGGACATACACGAACCACGCTGTCGTGGTCGCGACATCGCCATCCGTGCTCACAGAATCGGGCATCCGGCGATCATAGCAAGGCACGCCGAGCCCTGCGCGTTTCCACAACTGCTCGAGTCTCCCGCAACGCGCGAGGCGCGTCGGCCCATGACGCGAGGCCCCTTCACGAGGCGCTCACGCTCGGCTACGGCTTCGGCGCTCCCACCTGCAGGTCGATCGCCTGGCCGACCATGATCCGCGCGGCTTCCATCACGCGTTGTTGTTCCATCACCGAGCGCTGGGCGGTGAGCATGGTCTGCATCGACACGGCCAGCTCTGCGTGGTTTCCCTGCTCGGGCGGCGTGACGGCGCTGACCTGCGGAGCCGGAGGGGCGTGTTGGTCGGCGGGGGGCTTGAAGTCCAGCCCGACGGATGCGATGGCCTCGGCGGAGTGGTCGGCTCGGCGGACATTGGCGCGCATGGCGTTCAGCGCGGTGGCAAATGCTGATGCTGGGACGATCATCGGACACACTCCCGTTTACCGGGTCGCGGCAAGATAACAACTGGTCGTCCCTGGCCGGGTGCCGCTAATCAAGAGTCTCGGTAGGGGGTCCGAAAGCTTGAGGGGGTGGTTTGGCCAGATTCGCGGCGGCCGCGCCCCCGCGACCCTCCAGCGCTCCGGGACCACCCCCATATCCTTTCAGTTTAAGACGATGGCTCCCCATGCCGATACCCGTGAGCGACGGTCCGCATGGTTTGCGAGGTGCCTTGGTGTGCCTTGTGGCCCGTTACCGGGCGAGGCTACATTGTGAGTCCCCGCCGCTTTCATGGACTGATGAGCCCCGAGGAGGACGTACGCCCCCCATCGCTGATTCCGTCGTGCTGGCCGAAGGCGTCAAGATCTTCCAGCCCACGCTCGTAAACCTCTATGGCTGCACGATTGGCGCGGACACCAAGGTCGGTGCCTTCGTCGAGATCCAGAAGAACGTCCATGTCGGCGCGCGCTGCAAGATCTCCTCGCACACGTTCATTTGCGAAGGCGTGACCATCGACGATGGCGTGTTCGTGGGTCACGGCGTCATGTTCACGAACGACAAGATGCCCCGGGCGACCAATCCTGACGGCAGCCTCCAGACGGAGGCCGACTGGTCCGTCGAGCCCACGCGCGTCAAGCGCGGCGCCTCGATCGGCACCGGCGCCACGATCCTGCCTGGCCTGACGATCGGCGAGGGCGCGATGGTGGGTGCAGGGGCGGTCGTCACCAAGGACGTACCCGACTTCGCGGTGGTTGCGGGAGTGCCCGCCCGCGTGATCCGTGACTCGCGCAAGCAGTAAGGAGGCAGCCCCATCATGGTGAACATCGGCGTTATCGGATACGGCTACTGGGGCCCGAACCTGGTCCGCAACTTCGCGGAATTGTCGGGTGGGCGGGTCGCAGCGGTGTCGGACCTGAGCTCCAAGAAGCTCGAGCTCGTGCAAAAGCGTTTTCCCGGTGTCAAGACGACCTCCGACTACAACGAGATCCTCAACGATCCCTCGATCGACGCGGTCGCCATCGCCACGCCGGTCAACACGCATTTCGATGTC
>JANLOX010000232.1:0-23026 GCA_031366795.1 Candidatus Eiseniibacteriota bacterium
CCCGATCGGCGGCTTCAGCAACGCCAAGTTGTTTTACTCGGTGAACAAGACCCCGTATGTCAGCGCCAACATGCTCCCGACGGGCAACCCGGACGAGTACGGTGCCGAAATCCCGAATGAATCCTTCGGCGTGGTGCGCTACTACCTCGTGATCACCGATTCTTACGGCGGCACGTTGTCGCTGCCGCCTGGGGCCCCCGCGCTCGACACCTATGAGTACGTGGCGGGGCCGGCCACGACGCTGCTGTTCGACGCGTTCGAGGCGGCGGATGGGTGGGCCACGTCGTACGCCCCCGACACGCCTGTGGCGGTCACGGGAATTTGGGAGCGGGGCGTGCCGATCGCGTCGCTCGCTCAACCCGGCGCCGACCATTCGCCCTCTGGCACCCAGTGCTATTACACCGGCAACGCGCCGGCGGGTTCTGACCCGGGCGTCAATGACGTCGATGGCGGCAAGACCACGCTGGTCACCACGACGTTCAACGCCACCCCGGCCGGGATCATCAACCCGATCATCAGCTACTGGCGCTGGTACTCAAACGACGTGGGAGACGCCCCAAACGAGGACCCGTGGCGGGTCTTCGTCTCGAACAACAATGGTTCCACCTGGGCGCTCGTCGAGAACACGAAGGCAAGCAGCAGGGGGTGGCAGCGCAATGTGTTCGCAATCAAGGATTACGTGACGCCGACAAGCACGATGAAGATGCGCTTCATGGCGCAGGACACGCTGAACCCATCGATCGTCGAGGCAGCCGTCGATGACTGGTCGATCGTGGGCTACTCCTCGACCTTGGGTGTGCCCACGCCGCCGTCGCTGACCGAGTTCGCCATGCAACCGGCGTGGCCCAATCCCAGCAGCGGCGCCACGCACCTAAGCTTCACGTTGCCCACCTCGAGTCGCGTCGATCTGGCGGTATTCGATCTCGAGGGACGCCGTGTGCGTTCGCTGCTGGCGGCGGAGCAACCGCCGGGCGCGCACTCGGTCTCATGGGATGGCCGTGACGGCGTGGGCAAGCGCGTCGCCAGCGGGCCATACTTCGTGAGGCTCACCCGAGGCGGCCAGACGGTCTCACGCGCAGTCGTGTTGATGCGCTGATCGAATCGCTGCGAAGGAATGAAGAGGGCGCCTGACCATCAGCCGGTCACGCGCCCTCTCCTGTTTTGCGGAGCCCGGCCATGCGGAACCGGCTCGTAGGCTTGCCCCGGGCGCGTCTCGGCTATTCCACCGAGAAGGTGACGCTCACCCCTCGCGGTGCCGCGGGCAGGAAACGCTGCTCGCCAAAGCCGCCGATGAACCCGGACTCTGCGTAACGGCGGTCGAACAGGTTCTGGAGCCTGGCGCCCGCGTGGATGCGGCCAGTGTGCGCCTGCGCGCCTAGGTCCCACTCCGCGACGGCGCCAAGGCGCTGCGTCTCGCCCTTGTCGAGGAAGCGGCGGCCGATCAACCTGCTTCCCGCCTCCACCGACCACCACGGCTGCGGCGTCCAACTCAGCGAGGCATTGCCAGTGCCCAGCGGCACGCCGTTGATTTGGCGGCCATCGTGGTCGCCGCCGTCGAACGTCGTCGGCGTATAGGCGCCGCCGAACCGGGCAGCCAGATGGCCCTGCAACGGGCACGCGAGGCTCGCTTCGATGCCGCGGTGCCAGCTCTTCGAGATGTTCGCGTAGCTCAGCGTGTTGAGATCAAAGTCGATCTCATTGCGCACGCCCATCGAGTAGCCGGTCAACTGCGCGGTCCAGCCATCGCCACGATCCCAGCGTCCCCCCAATTCGAGATTCACCGCGGTCTGCGGATCGAGCTGGCCATTCGAGATCAATAGGGCACTCGGCCCGAAGAAGAATGGCCGCTGGTCGTATAGCTGGAACAGGGTCGGCACACGGAACGCCGTGCTCATGTTGCCATACGCGGTGCCATGCGTGCCCAACTGCAGCGTGAGACCCAGCAAGGGGCTGAATGCCGACAGCGTGCGCGTCTTTGTCCTGGTTCCGGCGATTACATCGGCGGAGTGCACCTGTGTGATGTCCCCGCGCACGCTGAGCCGGGCCACGGTACGCGAATCGAGTTCAAGGCGCGCGCCCAGCGTCGCGGCACCCATCGAACGCGTGCTGCGGGTGCGGGCGAGCGCCGCGCCACGGCCCAGATCCGGGTCGAACGCTTCGTATTGAGATCGCAGGCTCGACTGCTCGCCCGTCGCTTCTCCCTGCCACACCACGCGGACGCCGCTAAGGTTCGAGTGCGCCCGCCATGCGAGCGAGGCGCCACCGGTGGTGCCGAGCGTGTGGTGGAACTGGGACTGGAAGAACAGGGTCTGGACCTGGTCGGCGTCCTCGTGGCTCACATAGGGCTTGAACGCCCACGCCGGCTCCGGCCCCGGGCTCGCCTGTACGCTCGCCCCGAGACTGCCGCGGCGCGAGTGCTTGAAGTCGATGCGCGAATCCGCATTCGCTGGATTCGCGTCGAAGTCCTGCTGCGTCAGCGCCCCCGGATCCTGCCGGTTGGCGTCGAGCACGGTCATGTCGATCCGCCACTCGCGGCTACTCCGGCGCATCACGGCTTCGCCGCTGCCGCCATACACGCGTTCGCGGCTGTGCGTGCGCCAGCCGTCGACCTCACGCGCGAGCGCGCTCGCGCCGAAGCTCGCACCGCCCCAGGGCCCGCTGATCCCGGCATCTCCCCCGCGCAGCCCGAAGCTGCCCGCTCGCGCCTGCGCGCGTGTGACGAATTGGCCGGACACCGGCGTGCGCACGACATTGACGATGCCGCCTTCGCTCGCGTCGCCGTAGGCCCACGCACCGGGACCCTGCACCACTTCGATGCGCTCGATCGCACCCGGAGCGATCCAGTCCCAATCCACGTTGCCGTTCTCGAGGTCGCGCACGTCGCGGCCATCGACGAGTAATTTGAGATATGAGCTTTCCCCGCTGGCGGTGAAGCCCCGCGGGTCCACGATCGTGGCGTCCCCGCTCGAGGTCTCGCCGTAGGAGAACAACCCCGGCACCGTCTGCAGCAAGGTCGACAACCGCGTGGAGCCGGCGCGCCGGATATCGTCGCGGGACAGCACGAACGCTGCCGCAGGAATATCCTCGAGACGGTCCCGTCCCTTGAGCGCCGTGACTTCGACGCCTGGAATGGGAACCACCATCGTGTCCGCGGTAGCACCAGCCGCGGCGACCGTTCCCGGCACCGCACAGGGGCTCGCGGCCAGCAATCCCGCCATCACCCACATTCCTGCGACATGCTTCACGTGGAATCCTTTCGCAGCCGGCCGCACCCCGCTCGAGGGCGCAGCATTGGGCTAGGCCTCGAGCGCGGCGTCGAGTGTGATGTCGATGTGGCTGAGTAGGCGCGAAATCGGGCAGCCGGCCTTGGCGCCGTCCGCTGCCGCCTTGAACTGTTCCGCCGTGGCGCCGGGCACTTTGGCCTTCATTTCCAGATGGACGCCCGTCACCGACCAGCCGGCGTCCAGCTTCTCGAAGTTGAGCGTCGCCTTCGTGCGGATCCAGTCCGCGGTCAGACCCGCGCCAGCCAACTGGCCCGCGAACGCCATCGAGAAACAGCCTGCATGGGCAGCCGCGATCAATTCTTCTGGATTCGTCTCGGTGCCGTCCGCGAAGCGCGAGCGGAACGAGTAGGCCTGGTTCGCGAGCGCGCCACTCTCCGATGAGACGGTGCCCGTGCCCTGCTGCAGTGTTCCTGTCCATTCAGCCGATGCGTGACGCTTCATGCGAATCCTCCATGGCGTTGGAATCCAGCGCCCATCGCGGGGTCGTGTGACGGTGATTTCAGAACGGAGCAGCCTGCTCCGTGGATGGCTCCGCTCAGCAGTACCACGGCTCGGTAAGGTAGGGAATCAGGGTGGCGTCGTGGTGCAGTCCACTGGGCTCCCGCACGGCTTCGGTCCATCCCTCGAAAACGCGTTGCCGGATCCGCTCGAACAGTTCCAGGCGCGTCAGCCCCGCGGCGGCACCCTGCTCGACCAGCCGGAACAGGTCCCGTTGCAGCGCGTCGATGGCGGGATCAGGATGCCGCCACGGATACACGAGCGCTTCCGCATCGAACGGCCCCACCTGTTCGCGGATCTCGGGCAGTTCGAGGAGGAGCGAACCGGCGGGAATCAGCAGCCGGATCGCCAGCTGGACAGGCGCCACGGCGGCCGCCAGCCCCTCGCTTTCCAGCGTTTCGAGCAGATCGCGCAGGGCAGCCCGGCTCGTCCACGGCGTGAACGGCATGAACGTCGGGCTGAGCGAAAGCCCATGGTCTCGAAACGCCGCGACGACCGCGAGGAAATCTGCGCGCGTGTGGCCCTTGTCGAGCCGGCTCAACACCGCGTCGTCCAGCGACTCGACGGCGCTGGTGACGAAGGCGCACCCGGTATCGCGCAAGGCCACGAGGTGTTGGCGATGCGCGAGCAGGTGCTCGATCTTGATCGTCACGTCGTAAGTGATGTGGGGATGCTCCTCGTGCAGCGCACGTACCAGCGGCAGCGCGTGCCCGATGCCATTCCAGAAGTCGGGATCGCCGAACGTGATGTGCGTGGCGCCCGCCCGCACCTGGCGCCGCACATCCTCGAGCACTACGTCGCGCGGGACGATGCGGAAGCGGCCGTCATAAACGGGCACGATCGGGCAATGGCGGCAACGGTGCTTGCAGCCGCGGCTCGCCTCGGTCGCGCCCACCAGCCGCAGGGAACCGTCGCGATCGCGCAGCTGGGCGTAGCGCTCGAGCCGCGGCAGCCCATCGCGATTCGGAGCGCGGAAGGCCAGGCGCTCGAACGATGTGACGACCCGCGCGGCGGAAGACGTTTCGGCTTGGGATGCCGGCGCGTGGATGAAATCAGGTATTGAGCCCGCCACCCCGCGAGCCGCGAGTCCATTGACGAAATCCAGCAACTCCTGCTCGAACTCGCCACCCAGCACGGCCGTAGCACCCAGCCCCTGCAACATCGCGGCATTGACCGGCGCGTACAGGCCGAAGAAACACAGGGCCGCCGCGGGATTCAGCTTCCGCAGGCGAGGCAGATGGCGAACCGCGAGCCGCGTCGCCGTGTGCATCGGCAGGTGGAACGCGATGACATCCGTTCCCGCCGGCAGCGCATCGCCCTTGGACTCGACCGCGAGGTCGAGCAGCGTGACGTCGTGACCGGCCTGCCTCAGCCATGCTGCCGGTGAGGCCAGCCCAAACGGCTGGCGGCCGAGGTCATACGTCGATACGAGAACGACGCGCATGGACAGGACTAATCCCCGTAGGGAGAACGGCCCCCCTTGGAGGGACGGAAGTAGGGATTGCGGCCGTCGGCGTGGTCCGTGGTATCGACGACGCCCACGATCGAGGGCACCAACTCACGGATGCGCACTTCGATGCCCTGCTTGAGCGTGACATCCGCCATACCGCAGCCCTGGCAACCGCCTCCCAACTGGATGAAGGCCGTCGCATCGCGCACGTCGAGCAAGGTGATGACACCCCCGTGCGACGCCACGGCGGGGTTGATGTCGTCGTCGATCACCTTCTGGACCGCGAGTGCCACCGGGTCGGCCCACAGGGGATTCGGGTTGTCGATCTTGAAGCCGCTCTGCCCCTCCTGCTCGACGAAGTCGATGGTGGCGCCGGCAAGGTTTGGGGCGCTCTGCGGGTCGACCAACACGACCAGTGCCCCGACCGTCACGACCACGTCGTCCGCGCCCTGTTCGGCGCGATCGGCGAACGCCAGCTGGTACAGGAACACACCCTGTCCGCGGCCCTTCACGCCGAATCGCAGCGCGAGTCCGTCCTTGCCTTGCGCCCTTATCATCTCGAGAATTTTGTCGCGGGCCACGTCGGTCACGGTGATCATGGTCACTCCTGGGGCTGATTGAATTCGGGCGTTACTCGGTATGGATTTCGAAACGCAACTGGCCGTGAGCCTTACGCAAGGCGGATTCTGCGTCTTCCGGAGACGCTCCGTGTGTGAACAGGAATCCGAGGTAGCGATGGCCCTCGGGCGGAGCCAGCACCGGATGCCCGATGGGAATGGTGATCCGGACCTCGTCCACACCGGGAACCGCCAAGGCTCCTTCGATGCCGTGCACACCGTGAAGGATCCCGGATTTAGGCACCGGGACCATCATCACCCCGCGGGATTCGGTCTCCCGTTGCCAGTTCTCGACATCCTCGCCCACGGCATGTCGCAGCAGCAATTCCTCGAGCGTGTGCCCCTCACCGAAGCGCAACGCCCGCGAACATAGCCCTCCAATCGAGCGGGGCGCAATCTCCAGCGGCCAACAGCCCGCCGCATTCAAGCGCACTTCGGCGTGCACGGGGCCCTGCGTCAGCCCGAGTGAGGCAGCCATCGCCGCGACCTGTCGCGTCGCGGCCTCGAGCTGCCCGCGAGTGTGGCGGGACGGCGTGACGTAGATCGTTTCCTCGAACGCCGGACCCTCGAGGGGGTCAGGCTTGTCGAACACCGCCAGCACACGCAGTTCCCCGCGGGTGAGCAGGCCCTCAACGGCGATCTCGTCGCCGGGCACGTACTCCTCGACCAGTACTTCGGCGTCGCTCCCCTCGAGCCCCGCGTCCGCCATGACGTGCACCACGCGCTGGAACGCCGCGGCGAATTCCGCGGGGGAATTCGCGCGCAGCACACCCCGGCTCGCCGAGAGCGTCGGAGGCTTGAGCACACACGGGTAGTGCAACTGCGACGCGATGGTCCGGGGGTCGGTCGCTACAGGCCAGATCTCGAACCACGGCGGAGGCACGCCCGCTTCGGCGAGCACAGCCCGCATCAACCGCTTGTCCCGCGCCTGCTCCACCGCGCGCAGCGGCGAGCCGGCGTGGCCCAACGCTTCGCCAATCGCAGCAGCGGCGCGCAGGCCATCGTCGTCGCAGGCGAGCACAGCAGTGAGCGGATAGCGCTCATGGAACGGGCGCGCCGCGAGCACTGCTGCGGCAACATTCACGAAATCGAGCGGCAACACCCCTTGCGGGTTTGCCATGGAGATCCAGGAATCGTGGTCACTCCCCACAACAGCCATGAACCCGAGCCGCTGGGCGGCATCGAGGAACGCCTGCGCCTTGTAGGAGCGGGTGCCCATAACGAGAAGAACGCGCGTGTCCATGCGGCAAGGTTACCACGGCAAAAACGAACCGGTCGATCGCACCCGATTGCGGGGCGATCGGCCGGTGACCGGCGGGGGATGCCCGGGTCAGTGAACCAGGATCATCGTGCGGTAGGCGACCTTGCCACCGACCATGAGCCTCGCGAAGTAGGTGCCGCCCGCGACGTGGACGCCGCGGTCGTCGCGCGCATCCCAGGTCGCACTCTGCGCTCCGGCCTGAAGTTCCGAATCCACCACCGTGCGCACCAGCCGTCCCGCGAGATCGTGGATCCGCAGCGTGGCCCGTGATCGCAACGGCATATTGAAACGCAGCGTCGTGGATTCGCGGAACGGATTGGGATACGCCGCCGCAAGACTCACACCGCCCGCGAGTGGCTGGCCGCCTACACCGAGTATGTGCGGGCAGATGATTTCACCCACGGCCGTCCATGCGCCCGCGATACCCGGGTCGTAGGAGTCCAGAATCAGGTAGTAGATCCCGCGCGTCGTGAACTTGTAGCGGAAGTGCTCCATCTGCGCAGCACCCGAGGTATCGGATCCCGCGACGCAGGTTGTGGCGATGCTGTCGCAGTTCGTCACCAGGTAAATCGAAGCGTCGACATCATCCTTGCCGTTGACGTGCGGGAACACGTAGTCGCACCAGATGCTGTCCCCCGGTGATGCATCGATCCGGTATACGAGGTCAGCGCCCTGCGCCGAGAAACCGGTGCAGCCCGCTTCGGTCGGGTCGTAGTCCGGGAACGCCAGCGTGTTGTCGCCCGACAACTGGAACGGTCCGCACGGCAGGTACGCGGCCGAAGCGCACTGGTCGTTGGTCGGCACGTTGAGACCGCAGGTCAGCGAACCCACGAGGGACCAACCGCCATCCGTGTTGAGTCCGTCCGCGTCCAGAACGAGGAAGTACGAACCGGTATAGAGGAACCGGAAGTTGAGCGTCTCGGTGCCGCCCGGGCCGGTGTTATTGGCGCCGACGAGGCAGTTCACCGGAGTGCCGCTCTTCTGGCAGTCGGGCATGATGTACAGGATGCCGTCCGCCGTCGAGGTGTAGGAGACCGACAGGCTGTCGCCCGCATTGACCTGCATGCTGTAGACGACGTCGCGGCCCTGCGCGAGCGAACCGACGCACGAGGTACTGACGCTCGGGAAGGCGTAATCATTCTGCGCGGTGACGGTGTTGCCGGAGAACAGGAAGCCGCCACAATAAATACCCGTCGCGGTCTCACAGCGGTCGTTCACCGGCGGATGCAGGCCGCACGAGAAGAACTGGCCGACGAGCGACCAGTTGCCATAAGTGTCCTGTCCATAGGAATCGAGAACCAGGTAATAGGTACCGGTGGTCGGGAAGCCATAACGCAAGTTCTCGGCGCCACCCTGGCGGTTCTCGTCGGCACCTGCCACGCAGCTCGTGGTCGGCTGCGCGCAATTCTTGATGATGTAGATCGAACCATCCGCGCTCGAGGTGTAGCGCAGCCACACGCTGTCCCCCGCTACAGCGTCGAACCGGTAGACGACATCGCGGCCGGACGCCGAGTATCCGGTGCACGACAGCGTCGTATCCGGGAAGTCGTAATCGTTGGTGGCGAGGAAGGTGCTGCCGGCCAGGCTGATGTTGCCACACGGAATGCTGATCGCACCGGCGCACTGATCATTGGCGGGCGGGTCGAGCGTCACGCCAAACGGATTGGAGAGCGGCGCCGGGACCGGCTTGAGGCGCAGCAGTTTGGGCGCACGAACGTGCGCGGTGGACCGCGTGGTTGCGGCCACGAGTTCCACGGGCGTCGTGACCGTGGATCGCGAAGCCGCGGCACCTGCACCTGCCGCCAGGGCACACGCGAGCGAGACAATCCCCAACACAAGGCATCGAGAATGGAGCCGCATGGGAGCAATCTCCGAGTTGAGCGTGGCGAGGCGGCAAGCGCGCTGCAAAAACCGCGACCCAAGGGATGGTCCGGCGGCCATTCGAGTGGTGGTATCGCGCGGGGATCGGGCCGGGGTTAGCCGATTTCGAACCCACGATGTTGCTGGAAGCCTAAGCATGAGCCTATCACCCACCTGAGGCGTGCGCCACGGCTCCATTGCGACGGGGCGTGGTTTTCCCGTGAATTTTTCACTCCCAAGACGTCTGCTCCCCCAAGGGGCTGCAAGGGGTGCGCCAGCCGCCCCGGACGCGAAACCGCCGAAACCACCGCCGGGCACGCCGGGCAGGGACGATCGGCGCGGCAATATGCCCCAGCAATAGCGCCGCCTGACCCGGCCCGGCCTATTGGTAGCGGGCTCGAACAGCCTGGGCAAACTCCTCAAGGTCATCGTAGCGATTCGCCCAGGTGGCATAGAGAATGGCCTCGACGTGCTTCACCCCACGGCTCGCCTCGATCCAGCGCTCGATCGACTGGACGGGCCCGTCGTAGTAGCCGGCGATAATCTGGGGATGCCCTTGCCGCGAGAAGAATTCGAGCGACTCATGGGGCCGCGTCTCGTTCCAGTTCACAACCCCGACACGGGCGTCGAGTCCGTTCGCGGCGCCCTCCAGGCTGCCCCGCACGAGGTAGAACTCGCGGATCGCATTTTGCCGCGGGTCGAACATGTCGCCCCATACGCAGAGCGTGTCCCCAGGCAGCATCGCGGCACAGCGGCGCACGGCATTCGCGAGAATGGTGCCCGCCGGCAGACCGGTGCGAATGCAGGCGGAGTCGCCACCGAGCGCGCGGATTTCATCGAACATCATGAGGTACCGCCCCGTCCCCCACACCACCTGCATGCGCCGCGCCTCGTCCTCGAGCCGTGCCCAGGTGCCCGCTTCGGACAGGCAACACGTCGCCTGCGTCCCCCCCACGATCGCCGCATGCTGCCAGCTGCCGAGCAGCCGCGTGCCGTCGGGCCGCGACACGTGGAGCGGCGGCGGATCGTGCCACTCGGTGTACTGGCCTGCCCACGGATCGCGACCCATCCAAGGGTCGGCGAACGGCGCGAAGTCCACGCCCTCGACCAGCGGCGCTCCGGTCACCGCATCGCGCAGCGCGAATGGGGCGTCGGCGCGGCGCACCATGTTCATGGGCCCCGCCTCTTCGATCGCCCAGTCCCGCCACTCGAGCAGGCCGCGCGTGCGGCTACGGACGCCGAAGGTGATTCGGACTTTGGAGTACTCGAGCGAGTTGAACATCACGTCGTAACGCGTCCACTCCTGGTTCGTCGTGAAGCGGACACTGTTCATGAAGTGCAGCCGCCGCTTGCCCGCAAACACCCACACGCGCGGACTCCCATGGAAGTCGCGCGTGCGCATCCACCACGACAGGTGGTAGGCGCTCGCCCGCTTCACCGGCACGTCGTACCACCAGCGCGCGCGCCACAGGCAGCGCTGCGTCGCCACGTGGTTCGAGTCGACGTCGACTCCCCAATCCTGCCCCGCGGGATTGGCGGGGAAGGCCACCGGCGTGGTGGAGTGCGGGCTGGCTATGCCACCGCGGACTTCGAATTCGGCGTTCTCCACCGGCAGCGACTCGACGAGATTCGGGTCACCCGCCAGCAGCGCGCCCGAGCGGCCCACCTGGAAGATGCCGGGCACGATCGACAGCCCCAATGAATCGGCGAGCTGCCGCAACCGTGCTGCGTGCTCGAAATACGCGGGGCGCATGTCGCCGAGACGCCCGAATTTGTGGTCCGCGAGCACCACGCGCCGGTAGCCGGCCTTAGCCGCGCGCGTCCACAGCGGCGCGATCCGCTCGACGCAATCGGACTCGGACAGGTTGGCGATCTGGTAGAACCAAAGCTCGGGAGGCGGGCCTGCCAGCGGCTCCTTGTGCCGCGCGCACCCCGGCATCGCCGCCAACGTCAACGCGATGAGGGCCCACCGCCTCGCACCGCGACCCAGCCGGCTCCATCCCCGCATCTGGTTTTCTCCCTTCAAGACGCGCCCCACCCGCTCCGGAGCGGGCCCATTTGAGCATCGCGCGCACGATAGGCAAATGCCGGGAGCGCGTCGAGTCGCCCGGGAATTCCACTTGACGCATGAACCGAAATGCATTTTTATTCATCTGACTGCATATCTTCTCGCACTAGGGAGGCCGTCGTGGCACGAGCCCGCCGTTTGACATTGATCGCCCAACTGCTGAGCAGCCGACGCTTCGCCAGCCAGGAAGAGGTCGGCAAGGCGCTGGCGCGCGCAGGGATCGAGACCACGCAGGCGACGCTGTCGCGTGACCTGCGCAGTCTTGGCGTGGCCAAGCGGGCCGATGCCGATGGCGGCAGCTGGTACGAGTTGCCGCATCCCGCCCTTGAAACGCTGGATCGCGAGCGCCGCCGGCTGGACCTGCGTTCCTTCGTCAATGAAGTCCGCGTGGCCCAGAATCTCGTGGTCGTGCGCACTCCCCCCGGGCATGCGAATGCCGTCGGGCGCGCCATCGACCTCGCGGAATATGAGGGTGTGGTGGGCACCGTAGCGGGCGACGACACCGTTCTGCTGGTCAGCGAGGATGCCGCCGGGGCGCGGCGCCTGAAGCGCGAACTCGAGTTACTCGCCAACGGCGGCACGAAGTGACGAGCCCGCTGAGCACGATACCCAAGCGCATGGCCACGCCGTCCGCGGCATCCCTGCCGGCGACTCGCGCGACTATCGCGGTGCTTGGCGCCAGTGGCTACTCAGGCCAGGAGTTCGTCCGGCTGGCCTCGGCGCATCCTGGTCTCGACATCGCGCAGCTCGTCTCGCGCGAATTCGCGGGGCAGCCCGCGGGAGCCATGCTGGTCGGCCTCGGCGCGCGCGTGGCGCCGCCCGTCGTGACGCCCGGTGCGGCGCTTGCCGCGGTGCGCGAGGGCGCTATCGACACGATCGTCGCCTGCCTGCCGCACGGCGCCTGGCGCGAGCTGTCGGCCCAGTTCTACGACGCTTCCCCGTCCCCCAAGGGATTGCGCGTGGTCGATCTGTCCTCCGATTTCCGCGACGAGTCGGCCGATTACCGCTATGGCCAGCCGGAGTCACGGCGGGAAGGGCTTGCGGGCGCCATGCGCATTGCCAACCCGGGCTGCTACCCCACCGCTTCGACGCTGGCGTTGTGGCCGGCATTGGCGCGCAACCTGCTCACCGGTCCCATCATGGTGAGCGCCATCTCGGGCCTGACGGGAGCTGGGCGCACCGCCGCGGCACGCAATGCTTTCGTTGAGCGCGACGGCGGCGCCGAGCTCTACAAGGCCGGCACGATCCACGCGCACGCCAGCGAGATGGCGCGGCACTGGGCCGGCGCGCATGGCGCTGCACTTCCCGTCGGCTTCGCGCCGCAGGTGGTGCCGATGACGCGTGGCATTCTTGCCGTCATCAACGCGACACTCCACGAGCCGCTGAGCCCCGAGCTGGCCCACGAACTGTGGTCGCAAACCTACGCCGACGAACCCTTCGTGCGCGTGCTCCCCGCCGGTCAGTGGCCCGACACGCGCGCGGTCAAGGGCTCCAACCGCTGCGACGTCGCAGTCACCACGCTGCATGACGGGCGCACACTGCTGGCCACATCGGCCATCGACAACCTCGTCAAGGGTGCCGCGGGACAGGCGATCCAGAACCTCAACCTCATGCTCGGCTGGCCCGAGTCCACGGCGCTGCCCGTGGACGGCCTGCCCTGGTAAGCGGTCTCAAGGGAGCATCGCGACTCATGACACAGCGCAATTCCATCGCGCCACCCAAGGCGGCGCCTTCGATTCCGGTCATCGTCATCAAACTCGGCGGCCGTGCCCTCGATGCGCCCGGCGCCGAAGCCGAGCTGGCGGATGCTCTCACTGCGCTCGAGGGCCACGCCGTGCTGGTGCACGGCGGTGGCAACGAAGTGACGGCGTGGTGCCAGCGACTCGGCCACACCCCGCAATTCCAGAACGGACTGCGCCTCACCGATGACACCACGCTCGAAGTCGCGGCCGCCGTCCTGGGGGGTCTCGCCAATGCGCGTCGCGTCGCGAGCCTGAGGGCTCACGGCGTCGATGCCCTTGGCTTGAGCGCGGGTGATGGCGGCCTGCTCGAAGTGCGGCTGCAT
Source organism: Candidatus Eiseniibacteriota bacterium (assembly GCA_031366795.1). GTDB lineage: Bacteria > Eisenbacteria > RBG-16-71-46 > RBG-16-71-46 > RBG-16-71-46 > JANLWK01. Next base: position 13,104 of record JANLOX010000232.1, read on the forward strand.
CCCGATGCCGCCCAACTGGGCCATGTCGGCGTCGCCACCGGGGTTCGCCTCGAGTTGCTTGAGCAGTTGCTGGCACTCGGGCTGACGCCCGTCGTCTCGAGTATCGGCGCCTGCGATGGCGCGCTGCTCAATCTCAACGCCGATGAAGTCGCGGGCGCCCTGGCCTCAGGCCTCAAGGCACGCGCGCTGGTCATGCTCAGTGATGTCGATGGCGTGATGCTCGATGGCGCGCTGGTCTCGCGAATCAATGCGGCCGAACTGCCGCAATTGCTGCAACGCAGCGATATCCGCGACGGCATGGTGCCTAAGCTGCGGGCCGCGGCACGCGCGCTCGAGGGCGGGGCGCAACGGGTATGCATCGCCGCATGGCGCGGCCCTGAAACACTCACGCAGATCATGAACGGCACCCAGCCGGCCACCACGCTTTGCCGGGGCCATGAGGAGACCACGTATGCCTGACGCCACCACGCTCGACACGGCAGCCGTCGAAACTGCCGCAGTGACCCCGCCCAACGCCGCACCCGCCACGGGTCCTTCGCCGTTTGCGGACGACGAACTGGGACTCATCGCGCCCAATTACCCGCTGCCCCGGCTCGAGCTGGTCTCGGGACGTGGTGTGTGGGTCACCGACAAGAACGGCACGCGCTACCTCGACTTCGTCAGCGGTATCGCCGTGAATGCCCTGGGCCACGCGGCACCCGCCGTGGCGCGCGCCGTGGCCAAGCAGGCGCGTGTGCTGGGGCAGGTCTCCAACCTGTTCGCCAACCGCCCCGCCACGACGCTCGCGCACCAACTCGCCGAGACGACGGGCTACCCAAACGTGTTCTTCTGCAACTCGGGCACCGAGGGCGTTGAAGCCGCGCTCAAGTTCGCGCGGGCCCGGGCGCGCCAGAAGGGACTCAGCGGCCGCGATGTCGTCGCCTTCCGCGGGGGATTCCATGGCCGCACCGCCTTCGCGCTCTCGGCAACCTGGACGCCCTCCTATCGCGAGCCGTTCGAACCCTTGATGCCCGGCGTCCGCTTCGGTGACTTGAACCAGCTCGCTGGGCTCGACACGCTGATCGATGAGCACGTCGCGGCGGTAATCGTGGAACCCGTGCAGGGCGAAGCGGGCGCCATTCCTGCCACGCGCGAGTTCCTGCACGCCCTGCGCAAGCGCACCGAAGCCGTAGGCGCGGCATTGATCCTCGACGAGGTGCAGAGCGGCATGGGCCGCTGCGGCTCCCTGCTGGCGCAGCAGCAGTTCGGCGTCAGCGGCGACTACACGGTGCTGAGCAAAGCGCTCGGCGGCGGTCTACCCCTGGGCGCCGTGCTGATGACCGCGGACGCCGCCAGTTCGCTCGCGCCCGGCATGCATGGCTGCACCTTCGGCGGCGGCGCCATCGCGGCCAGCGCTGGGATGGTGGTGCTCGAACGCGTGAGCAACGCGGGCTTCCAGACGCGCGTCCGCTCTCGCGGGCGCAGGCTGATGGCCGGGCTCAAGCGCGTCGTGAAGGCGCATGCCTCGGTCGCCGAAGCGCGCGGTCTCGGGCTGTTGCTGGCGATCGACCTCGCGCAGGATGCCGGCTTCGACGCCGCGACCCTCGTGCGCGCCGCGCGCGAGCACGGACTGCTGCTGGTGCGTGGTGGCGAGCGCGCCGTGCGGCTGTTGCCGGCCCTCATCGTCACCCCTGCCGAAATCGATCAGGCGCTCGAGCGCCTCGATGCGGCACTGACCTCACTCGAATCCAACACTCCCGCAAAGGACAACTCATAATGACGCAGGCGACCCAGGTGAAGCGCGCAGTGCTTGCCTACTCGGGCGGGCTCGACACCAGCATCATCGTGCACTGGCTCAAAGCCCGCTATGGCTGCGAAGTCATCTGCTACTGCTCCGACGTCGGCCAGGGCGCCGAACTCGACGGTCTCGCCGAACGCGCGCGCCGGCTCGGTGCCGACGAGGTGGTCGTCGAAGACCTGCGCATGACGTTCGTGCGCGACTACTGTTTCCCCGCGCTCAAGTCCGGCGCGGTGTACGAAGGCCGCTACCTGCTCGGCACCTCGCTGGCGCGCCCGCTGATCGCCGCGCGGCAGGTTGCCGTGGCACTCGAGCACGGCGCCGATGCCGTAGCGCACGGCTGCACCGGCAAGGGCAACGACCAGGTCCGCTTCGAGCTCGCCTACATGTCGCTGGCGCCCGAACTCAAGGTGCTTGCCCCCTGGCGCGACCCGGCGTGGACGATCCGCTCACGCGAGGATGCGCTGGCCTATGCCGCCCAGCACAACCTACCCGTGCAGCAGACCTCGCGCGACCTCTACTCGCGCGATGCCAACCTGTGGCACCTCTCGCATGAAGGCGGAGTGCTCGAAGACCCGGCGAACGCCCCGGAAGAGTCCATGTTCCGCCTGACTGCGGCCCCGGCATCGCACCCGGCCGAGCCCGAATGGGTCGCCATCGGGTTCGAGGCGGGACGCCCCGTCTCGCTCAATGGCACCGAACTGGATCCCGTGACGCTCGTCGGCGAACTCAACACGCGCGCCGAGAAGCATGGCGTGGGGCGCGCCGATCTCGTGGAGAGCCGGATGGTCGGCATGAAGTCGCGCGGCGTCTACGAGACGCCGGCAGGCACCGTGCTCTATGAAGCGCTCGAAGACCTGTGCCGTCTCGTGCTGCCGCACGACCTGCATCGCACTCGGGCGACCCTCGCGCTGCAGATGGCGGACCTGATCTACTCGGGCCAGTGGTTCTCGCCGCTGCGCCGCGCCCTGCAGGCATTCGTCGACAACGCCATGCAGGTGGCCACCGGCACGGTCACGGTCCAGCTCCACCGCGGCACCGCCGTCGCCGTCTCGCGCACCAGCCCGATGTCGCTCTACAGCGCGAATCTCGCGTCATTCGACATGACCGGCTACAACGCCGCGCACGCCGAAGGCTTCATCCGCTTGTTCGGGTTGCCGCTGGCCGCTGCAAGCCAGCGTGGGTCACGCAAGGATGCCATGCTGGCCAGCCCCGGCGGTGGCGCCTACGCCCCCACGCCCGGCGCGGCGGATCCCAACGCCACCAAGGCAGCCCAGCCGGCGAAGTCCGAGGTCAGTCATGCAGGCTAAGGCCACGGGCGGGACGGTGTGGAGCGGCCGTGTCGCGGTGGCACTCGACCCGCGCGCCCAACTGCTCAACGACTCGCTGCCGGTGGACGGCCGGCTGTGGCCGGAGGAGTTGGCGCTGTCGCGCGCCTACGCGCGCGCCCTGGTCGAAGCGGGCGTCATGACCGATGAAGCCGCCGTGGCGCTGGCGTCGGCGTGCGATGCGCTCGAAGCCGAGCTGCACGCAGGCACTGCCACGCTCTCGGGTGAGGACGTACATGGCGCCGTGGAGTCGGCGCTCGAGCAGCGCTGTGGCGAGCCGGCGTTGCGGCTGCACACAGGCCGCAGCCGCAACGACCAGGTCGCGACGCTGCTCCGGCTCAAGGTGATGCAGTTGTGCGAGGACGCGATCGAGCACATTCGCGAAGTGGAGCGCGCGCTGGTGACGCAGGCCGGCGCCGCCCGCGAGGTTGCCGTGGCCGCCTACACCCATATGCAGCCGGCGCAGCCCATCCTGCTCGCGCACTGGTGGCTCGCGCACGCCGCGGCGTTCGAGCGGGATGAAGAGCGCTTCCAGTCGGCGCGCGCCGCCGCGGATCGCATGCCGCTCGGCGCCGGTGCGATCGCCGGCTCACCGCTGCACTACGATCGCACCGCATTGGCGGCGCGGCTCGGGTTCAGCCGTGTCGCGGACAACAGCCTCGACGCGGTCAGCGATCGTGACTTTGCGCTCGAGTACCTGAACGCCGCCGCCGTGCTGGCCGTGCACCTGTCGCGGCTCGCCGAGGACCTCGTGCTGTGGTGCTCGCCGGCATTCGGCTGGTTCCTCGCGCCGGATGGCTTCTCGACCGGCTCGAGCCTGCTGCCAAACAAGCGCAATCCCGATGTGTTCGAACTGACGCGGGGAAAAAGCGCGCGGCTGATGGCAAACGCCCAGCGGCTCGCCACCCTGATGAAGGGACTGCCGTCCGGGTACCAGAAAGATCTACAGGAAGACAAGGAAGCCGTCTTCGATACCGCCGATACGCTGGACCGGCTGCTGGCGGCGCTCGCGCCGGCCATCGTGGCGCTGACGCCGAACCCTGCACGCATGGCCGGGACCCTCACGCGCGACCTGTTGGCCGTGGAACTGGCCGACTCACTCGTCGCCGACGGGGAGCCCTTCCGCACGGCGCACCAGCGCGTCGGAGCGTTGTGGGCCACGGCGGAACGCGCCGGGCTGGATCCCGCGGCGTTGCCGCTCGAGCAGCGGTTGTCGATCGATGTCCGCTTCACCGATGAGCTGCTCTCGAGCCTCACCGTGGAGACGGCGCTCGCGCGCCGCTCGCACGCTCCGGGCGGCGGCCCCGGCTCGGTGCACGAACAACTCGAGCGCGCCGAGGAGCGTCTTGGAATGGCGCTGGGCATCGCGCACGGCAAGCATGAGGCGGCGTCCCCGTCGGAACCAGGTTCACCGCTGACGTTGCGCCGCGCGCGGCTCGAAGACGTTCCCGGCATCGCCGGCGTGATGGCGGATTATGTGGTGCAGGGCGTCCTGCTGCCGCGTCCCGTCAGTGAGCTCTACCAGTGCGTGCGCGAATTCCACGTCGCCGTTTCCGGAGACCAGGTCGTGGCGTGTGCCGCGTTGCGTGTGCTGTGGAGTGACCTCGGCGAAGTGCGCTCGCTGGCCGTGCGTCCCGATTTCCACGGCCATGGGCTCGGCGCCCAGTTGGTGGAGGCGGTGCTCGAGGATGCGCGCGCGGTGGCACTCCCCCGCGTCATTGCGCTGACCCGCGAAGTTGGGTTCTTCGAGCGCTGCGGCTTCGTTGCCGCCTCGCGCGAGGAATTGCCCCGCAAGGTGTGGACCGATTGCGTCCGCTGCCCGCGCCGCCATGCCTGCGACGAAGTCGCCGTGGTCATGGATCTCGTGCCGGGCGCATCCGCCGCCGCGGCCGCCGCCGGACGATCGTGGTCACTGCCCATTCCCGAAGTGCGTCACCTCGAGCCTTCGGCCCTCCCGGTGGTTTCGTGAACCCGCGCTCGAACCGGCATGGCGCCGGTCCCGCCGCGGACCTTGAAGCAGGAAGGAGCAACACCACGATGAACGAACACCCCGCGCACTTGATCAACCTGCTCGGATTGGACGCCGACTGGGCGCTCGACCTGTTCAAGCGCGCCGATGTGCTTCGCGCAACGCGCGGCACGGCCAAGGCGCCGCGCCCGTTCGTGGGGCGCACGGCGGCGCTGGTGTTCCACAAACCCTCGCTACGTACGCGCGTGTCGTTCACCGTCGGCATGCACGAACTCGGCGGCGATGCCGTCGACCTCTCCGCCGTCGAGGTGTCCGAACACGGCCGCGAGAGCATCCCGGACGTCGCCCACGTGCTCTCAGGCATGTGCTCGATGGTGGTGATGCGCACGTTCTCGCACTCGCTGGTCACCACCTTCGCCCAGCACTCAAAAGTCCCCGTGATCAACGCCCTCACCGACTTCTCGCACCCCTGCCAGATCCTGTCGGACCTCTACACGCTCAAGCGCCGCGGCTTCGACCTCAACAACATGACCGTCGCCTGGGTCGGCGACGGCAACAACGTCCTGCATTCCTGGCTGGAAGCCGCTACAATGTTCGGCTTCACGCTGAACATCGCGGTACCGGACGGCTTCGAGCCGGATGGCGGCCTGTACTTGGAGGCAGAGCGTCGAGCACTCGGGCGGATCAACCGCATGCGCGACCCGAACGAGGCGGTCCGAGGCGCAGATGTCGTCTACGGCGACACGTGGACCAGCATGGGTCACGAAGACGAAGCCGAATGGCGCCGCATCGCGTTCGCGGGCTACCAGGTGAATGACGCATTGATGGCCCTAACGGCTCCGGGGGCAGTGTTCATGCACTGCCTACCCGCGCACCGTGGCGAGGAAGTCACGGACGCGGTGCTCGATGGCCCGCAGTCAATCGTCGTCGAGCAGGCCGAAAACCGCCTCCACCTGCAGAAGGGCCTCATGGTGAAGTTGATGGAGGCGTCCGAGTCGCCGAAGCGAAACCTGCAGAACGCCGTCCGCGAGGCCCTGGCGCTGTAAAGCCTCTAAAGGCGCTGCATCGGCCCGAACACGCTGCCCCGCGCTTCCCGCAACCAGCGTATCCGTGCGCCCTTCGGGCAACCCCCGCGAACGTGAAGCTCGATTGAAGAACGTGGTGCCGAGAGCAGGACTCGAACCTGCACGGGGTTACCCCCAAGGGATTTTAAGTCCCCTGCGTCTGCCATTTCGCCATCCCGGCACACCACTCGAAAATACAATCGCCCGGAGCTCTCATGAGCGCCCGGGCGATTACGTTAGGCTATTGTCGTCGCGCGACGCTCAGTGCGTGTGCATTCCTTCGCCGGCTAAAGTGTCGGCCACTTTCACGACAGGGTACTTGCTCAGGAATCCCTGCACCGCCCAGCCGAACACTCCGAGGAAGCCAATCGTTACCCCAATCTCGGGAAGCCCGATCCACACCTTCTCAGGACTCAGCGACGGCATCACAAGGATGTGCCGGTCCAGCCACATGCCGCCCATCACGATGATCGCGAACAGGCTCAGCCAGAACGGCGTCGTCTTCGTGGTCTTGTTCAGTAGACCGAGGAACGGAATCACGAACACCAAGCAGAACACGGTGAAGGCAATCGGGCGCCAAGGTTCCTCGAAGCGTAGGAAGACCCAGCCGGTTTCTTCGGGCATGTTGGCGTACCAGATGGGCAGGTACTGGGCCCAGAACTGGTAGGCCCAGAAGATGCAGACGGCGAACATGATCTTGCCGATATCCCACATGTGGTTCGTGGTCAGGTAGCGTTCGAGCTTGTACTGGCCGCGCAGTTGGGACACGAGGAATGCGGTCATCGCGATGCCGGTCAGGAAGCAGCCCATGAAGAACCACCAGCCGAACAGGTTGCTCACCCACTCGGGGGTCAGCGCGAGGATGAAGTCGATCGACAGGAACGAGAACACCACGGCGTAGGCCACGCAGATCTGCGGCGCGAGCATGGCGAGTTCGTGGCGGTTCTGCTTTTGTTCGGCTTCGTCGCCCTTCCAGTTGGCCGACAGTTTCTCGTACGTCGCCTTGAGCTCGGGTACCACGTAGTCCTTGAGCAGGTGGGCGTCGGGCCGCATGGAGACGCGGACGAGTTTGTGCGACAGCCACCACACCAGCCCGAGCCCGAGCAGCACGCGGGCGTAGAGGAACGGCAGGTTCAGGAAGGGCTTGAGCCGCGGGGGAACTTCGTGCGTCCAGGGCAGGTAGGTCCGCACCCCGACCAGCAACAGCACCACCATGAAGCCATAGGCGTAGGGCAGGTAGGCGGACAACGACTCGGCGATGCGCGTGACGGGCCCGCCCCAGCGGCCGTTCGCGAGCCGGATGCCGCAGGCGAGAATGACTCCGCCCTGCGCGATGCCCAGCCAGTACAGCGCGTTGATCGTGTAGGCGCCCCACGCGCGGTGCGGCTCAGTGGCGAGCAGGAAGGCAAACGTGATGGCGCCGATGATCATGCAGGCCATCCACAGCATGCGCTTGCGCGCGCTGGGCTTGCCCGGGATCTTGGAGGCGACGTCCCGCAGGATCGCTTCGCGCTCGGCGGCGGTCATAAGCGTCGGGTGGCTCATCGCGGGTTGGTCTTCTGCTGGTAGCGGATGTAGTTGATCAGGTCGTAGGCCTCGTGGGCGGTCACCAGCGCGCCGTAGTTCGGCATCACCGCGCCACCGTGGCGAATGTATCCGTAGATGTAGCCATCGCTGCGTCCCCGGGTCATGGCGGCCAGCAGGTCGGGCGGCGGAATGTACTTGGCCGCGACCGGGCCATCACCCTTCATCGAGACGCCGTGGCACGGCACGCAGGTGCGCATGAACTTGCGCGCTCCCCGCGCGATCGAAGAATCATCGGCGGCCTGCGGATTCGTGAAGGTCTTGTCGAGCCGCGCGCGCTCGGAGGCTTCCATACCCGGCGCGGTGTTCCACAGTTCGCGGCCACCGACGGGAACACTCACCGAATCCGGGGCCTTGAGGTAGGTCTGCTGCGGAACGAGCACGACGCTCGTGCGCATGTCGCGCGTCTTGTAGTACGGCAGGTGCGTAAGCGAGCTCTTGAGGTCACGGCAGCCGCGCTCGAACACCGTGCCGCCCAGCATCGCGACGAAGCCCATCACCAGCAGGATGCTCTTAACCATGGAGCTTCACCTCTTCGGCGCCATGGCCCTTCATAAGTTCAGCGGCGCGCGTGGCTTCGTCGCCGCGGCATGGCACCCAGATGCCGATGCGGTCGTCGGAGAAACGCGGGTCGGACGGCGAGGGCGCCTTGATCTGCGGCAGGCGACCGAGCGCCAGCATGCCGAGGAGATTCGAGATGCAGCCGATCAGGATCATGCTTTCGTAGCCGATGATCACGAACGGCGGCAGCGAGGTGAGTTCCTTGCCCCCGACCACGAGTGGCCACGAAAACATCGAGTAGAAGCACAGCGAGAACCCGGCGGTGCAGCCGAGGAACGCGCCGCACGCGGTGATCCAGCGCACCAGTGAAGGCCGCTGCCCGAGCGCGTGTTCGATCGAATGGTGCGGCACCGGGGACTTGACCACGATCTCCTTGTGGCCGAGTCCGCGCAGGCCGGTGACGGCGTGCTCCGCATCGTCGACGTAGTAGAACACGCCCAAGACGCCGTGGTACTGGACCTTCGGGCCCTCGAGCAGTTTCTCGATCAAACTCAGGAGGAACTTCATGCGGCCTTCTTGCGGAATGGCATAGGGATCGTTTCCTTGATCTCAGACACCGAGAACGCCGGCAACACGCGCACGAAGATCAGGAAGAACATGAAGAACCATGCGAACGAACCGGCCAGCACGCCGGCTTCGGTCCACGACATCTTGTAGTTCACGTCCCAGCTGTAGGGCTCGAACGAGCGCGCCAGCGACGTCACGATGATCACGAAGCGTTCGAACCACATGCCGATGTTCACGAAGATGGCGATGATGAACATCGCCAGGACATTGCGGCGGACGGGCTTGAACCACAGCACCAGCGGAATGATCATGTTGCACGTGATCATGGTCCAGAACGCCCAGGCGAAGTGCCCAGTGGCGCGCCACCAGAAGATGTCCCGCTCGTACTTGCTGGGTCCGTACCAGGCGAAGAAGAACTCGGTCAGGTAGGAGTAGCCGACGATCGTCGAGGTGAGCAGGATCAGCTTGGCCAGCTTCTCGATGTGATCGAGCGTGACCACGTGCTCGAGCTTGAACACCTTGCGGATGGGGATCAGCAGGTTCACCACCATCGCGACGCCCGAGAAGATGGCGCCAGCGACGAAGTAGGGCGCGAAGATCGTGCTGTGCCAGCCGGGCACCTGCGCCATCGCGAAGTCCCATGACACGACGCTGTGCACCGAGAACACCAGCGGCGTGGCGAAGGCGGCGAAGAACAGGTAGGCGCCGTAGAAGTGCTTCCACTGGTAGTTGGCGCCCGTCCAGCCGGCCGCGAAGATCGTGAACCACAGCTTGGGGATCGGATGCTTGGCGCGGTCTCGCGCGGCGGCGGCGTCGGGGATCATGCCGACCAGGAAGAAGATGGTGGAGACCGTCATATAAGTGGTAACGGCGAACACGTCCCACTCGAGCGGCGAGCGGAAGTTCGGCCACAACTGGCGCTGGTTCGGGTAAGGGAACAGCCAGTAGGCGAACCACGGACGGCCCAGGTGGATGATCGGGAACAGGCCAGCGGTCATGACGCCGAACACCGTCATCGCTTCGGCCACGCGGTACACCGCGCGGCGGAAGTGTGAGCGGAACAGGAACAACACGGCCGAGACGAGCGTGCCGCAGTGCGCGATACCGACCCAGAACACGAAGTTGGCGACGTA